>DURG01000211.1 GCA_012837465.1 Propionibacterium sp.
CCCCGAACCAGATGCGCGAGTACGTCGACGACGGCACCGTGACCGCCTTCGCACTGTGGAACCCGGGCGACCTCGGTTACCTCGCCGCGTACGCCGCCCAGGCCCTGGTCAGCGGCGACATCACCGGCGCAGAGGGCGACTCCTTCGAAGCCGGCCGACTGGGCAGCTACGAGGTCGGCGCCGATGGCGTCGTCCTCCTCGGTGATCCGTTCGTGTTCAACGCGGACAACATCGGCGAATTCGACTTCTGACACCTGACGGTGGGGGTCGGCCGGCGCCGGCCCCCACCCACATACCCCCTTTGACTTCACCCACAGACAGTTGTATCGTTTCATCTAACTTGAAACGATTCATCCCGCGAGGAGGCGGCAGTGTTCGACGAGACCATCAGCAACCAGTTGGCAGCACAGGCGATCGAGGTGCCCTCCTGGGCATATGGCAATTCGGGCACGCGGTTCCGTGTGTTCGGCACCCCGGGCACGCCCCGTAACGTGTACGAGAAGCTCGCCGATGCCGCCCAGGTCCACCAGTACACCGGCCTCGCGCCCCGCGTCTCGCTGCACTACCCGTGGGACAAGGTCGACGACTGGAAGGGCCTCGTGGAGCACGCCGCCGACCTCGGCGTGGGCATCGGCACCATCAACTCCAACACCTTCCAGGACGAGGAGTACAAGTTCGGCAGCCTCGCCCACCACGATGCGGGCGTGCGCCGCAAGGCGATCGAGCATCACCTCGAGTGCATCGAGGTGATGAACCAGACCGGCTCGCAGGACCTGAAGATCTGGCTGGCCGACGGCACCAACTACCCCGGCCAGGGGGATCTGCGCCGCCGCCAGGACTGGCTGGCCGAATCCCTCGCCGAGATCTACGGCCACATCGGCGAGCACCAGCGCCTGGTACTGGAGTACAAGTTCTTCGAGCCCTCGTTCTACCACACCGACGTGCCGGATTGGGGCACCTCGTACGCCCAGGTCTCCGCCCTCGGTGAGCGCGCCACCGTCTGCCTCGACACCGGCCATCACGCCCCCGGCACCAACATCGAGTTCATCGTGGCGCAGCTCCTGCGCCTCGGGAAGCTCGGCTCGTTCGACTTCAACTCGCGCTTCTACGCCGACGACGACCTCATCGTCGGCGCGGCGGATCCGTTCCAGCTCTTCCGCATTCTGTGGGAGGTCAAGCGCGGCGGCGGTTTCGACGAAGAGACCGGCGTGGTCTTCATGCTCGACCAGTGCCACAACATCGAGGACAAGGTGCCCGGCCAGATCCGCTCCGTGCTCAACGTGCAGGAGATGACCGCCCGGGTGTTCCTCGTCGACTCCGCCGCCCTTGAGGCCGCGCAGCAGGCCGGCGACGTCCTGGGCGCGCACGGCATCTTCATGGACGCCTTCTACACCGACGTCCGCCCCGCCCTGGCTGAATGGCGCGAGGGACGCGGCCTTCCGGCCGACCCGATGAAGGCCTTCGCCGACAGCGGTTACCTGGCCCGCATCGCCGAGGAACGCGTCGGGGGTTCGCAGTCGAGCTGGGGAGCCTGAGCCCATGCGCTCCGTCATCGCC
>DURG01000015.1 GCA_012837465.1 Propionibacterium sp.
AGGTCATGGTCCGACCATGACCTCCTCGTCCGCGGCGTCCCCTGCGGTGGCCTCGTCGGCCCTGGGCGACGGACGGGGGCTCATCGTCGAGGTGATGGCCGACGGTGGCGCGTGCTGGGCGGGCACCGCGTGGCTGGCCATGGATTCCGGCGCGCAACCGGCGACCGCCAGCGCTGCCACCGCTGGCACCGTGAGTAGGTTGAGTCTCATCAGTAGTCCCGGGCCGTACCGTCTTCATCCGTGCAGCGCAGCCCCGGTGTGCCCTCGGGGATCTGGTTGTGGGCGAACTCCTCGCACGGCTGTGCGTCGAGGAAGGCCACGATGTAGTTCCACTGCTCGTCGGCGATGCCCCACACGGCCTGCATGCCACCGCAGTCCGATTCCTCGGCGCCGTAGGCGTAGCCGTCCTGGTGGATGCCCTGGAGGGTGACCTCCTCGACGGTGCAGCCGGCCTCGTCCTCGACGCCGATGCGGCTGACGAGGAAGTCCTTGAACGACTGCGGGAGGTCCTCCTGCTGGATCACGTCTGCGCCGGAGCGCAGGGTGATGTCCATGGCCTCCCAAGGGCCGCCCTCGGGTTCGGGCTTCTCGACCGGGGCCAGGGTGCTGGAGTTCTCCTCCACCGGCATCGTGGGCAGGAGTTCGGTGGGCTCCGGCGAGGCAGGAGACGACGCCGGCGACTCGGCATCGTCGGGGAGGGCGTCGTCCGGGGTGACCGGATCCGCGTCCAGGGTGGGGGGTGGTCCAGTGGGGGTGGGTGCCGTCGTCGCGACGGCCGGACCAGTGGGAACGGGCTCGGCCGGGTCACCCGAACACCCGCCAAGTGCCACTGCACCGGCGAGGGCCCCGATCACGAAAACTGCTCTTCGCACCCCACGACTCTATCAGCGTGAGACAAAGTGTCCTCAAGTGGAATCGGTCTTTGTGTCTGGCTATGGTGGAACTGGAAACGCTCAATGGTGATGCGTGATTCCAGCCGCACTGAAGGGGACACATGTCAAGCGCCACCGAAGTCAATCGGAAGACCCGCGCCGATCTGCCGGCCACCGGTCAAGAACCCACCCATCCGAAGCTGGTCCAGTGGATCGACGAAGTCGTCGAGCTCTGCCAGCCCGACGCCATCTACTACTGCGACGGCTCCGAGGAGGAGTACGCCGATCTGGTGCGGATCATGGAGGAATCCGGCACCGTCGTGCGCCTCAACGACGAGCTGCAGCCCAACTCCATCTACGCCCGCACGGATCCCGACGACGTGGCCCGCGTCGAGGACCAGACCTTCATCTGCTCGGAGGACGAGCGCAACGCCGGCCCCACCAACAACTGGATGGCCCCGGCCGAGATGAAGCGCGTCATGAAGGGCCTCTACGACGGCTGCATGCGCGGGCGCACGATGTACGTGATCCCGTTCTGCATGGGCCACATCGATGCCGAGGATCCGAAGTTCGGCGTCGAGATCTCGGATTCGCCCTACGTGGCGGCCTCCATGAAGATCATGACCCGCATGGGCGCCGAGCCCCTCAAGGCGATGACGGACAAGGAAGCCGATTTCGTGCCGTGCCTCCACTCCGTGGGCATGCCGCTCGAGGAGGGCGAGGAGGACGTGCCGTGGCCGTGCTCCGAGACGAAGTACATCGTCCACTTCCCCGACGAGCGCATGGTCTGGTCCTACGGCTCCGGTTACGGCGGCAACTCGCTGCTCGGCAAGAAGTGCTACTCGCTGCGCATCGCGTCGGTCATGGCCCGCGACGAGGGCTGGATGGCCGAGCACATGCTCATCTTGCGCCTCATCTCGCCCGAGGGCCGCAAGTACCACATCGCCGCGGCGTTCCCGTCGGCCTGCGGCAAGACCAACCTCGCCATGCTCGAGCCCACCATCGAGGGTTGGACCGTCGAGACCCTCGGCGATGACATCGCGTGGCTGCGTTTCGGCCCCGATGGCCGCCTGTACGCCACCAACCCGGAGACCGGCTTCTTCGGCGTGGCCCCCGGCACCTCCATGGAGACCAACCCGAACGCCATGCGCACCGTCGAGGGCGGCAACTCCATCTTCACCAACGTGGCGCTCACCCCCGACGGTGACGTCTGGTGGGAGGGCATGACCAAGGAGAAGCCAGAGAACCTGACCGACTGGAAGGGCCGCCCCTGGAGCGGCAGCACCGGCCCCGTCGGCGGCCGCAAGGATGAGAAGGCCGCCCACCCGAACAGCCGCTTCTGCACCCCGATCGAGCAATGCCCGATCCTGGCCGACGACTACCACAACCCGCAGGGCGTGCCCGTTGACGCCATCGTGTTCGGTGGCCGCCGCGAGAACACGATCCCGCTGGTGACCCAGTCGCGTGACTGGCAGCACGGCGTGTTCATGGGCGCCACCTGCTCCTCGGAGACCACCGCGGCCGCCAGCGGCGCCGTCGGCGTGCTGCGTCGCGACCCGATGGCCATGCTGCCCTTCATCGGCTACCACGTGGCCGATTACGTGCAGCACTGGATCAACATCGGCAAGAAGGCTCCCGACCAGAGCAAGCTGCCCAAGGTGTTCTACGTCAACTGGTTCCGCCGCGACGAGGACGGCAACTTCATGTGGCCCGGCTTCGGCGAGAACTCCCGCGTGCTGAAGTGGATTGCCGAGCGCGTCGACGGCAAGGTCGAGGCCGAGGAGACGCCCACGGGCTTCATCCCCGCCGAGGGCTCGCTCGACGTCGAAGGCCTCGACATCGACCAGGATGACCTCAAGAAGGTCGTCAGCTACAGCGCCGACGAGTGGCACGACGAGGTTCCCCGCATCGGCCGTTGGTTCGACACCTTCGGTTGGCGCCTGCCTCGCGAACTCGTCGACGAGCTGCGCAATCTCGAGACCGCAGTCGGCCGGGCGAAGAGCACCCACTGGTGAGCTGACCTGAACGCCGGTCGTCGGCACCGCCCCCGTGGCGGTGCCGACGATCTGCGTTTCCGGGGCCGTGGACTAGCCTGAAGGAATGCAGCGCTACATGTGGCTCATCCTCCTGGTCGCGGGCCTGGTCTTCGCCTTCTCCATCAACGACTGGCAGATCACCCCGTTGGGCCTGATGATCGCCGCGTCCGTGGTGCTAGTGTCCTGGTGGATGAGTCCTTTTTCCGGGGGCAAGAGCCCCAAGCACGCCGAGGTGACGTCGCTCCCGCCGGAGGAGCGCGGCGTCGTGATCTACTGGCGCCCCGGCTGCATCTTCTGCCAGCGGCTCAAGGGGGGCCTCGGTTCGGACGGCAAGAAGGCCACCTGGATCAACATCTGGCAGGACGCCGACGCTGCGGAGTACGTGCGTTCGGTCAATGACGGCAACGAGGTCGTGCCCACCGTCGTGATCGACGGCGAACCGCACACCAACCCTGATCCGCGCTTCGTGCGCGACGTGCTCTGAGCCTTGCGGGGAGCGGGCCGGATGGGCTACGCCTGCCAGCGGTCGAAGTAGGCGACGAGTTCCGGCGCCAGTTCGGGGACCCGCCTGGGTGCGCCGTCGGAGCGGATGGATTCCGCGCCCAGGCAGGCGGCCGCCACGGCCTGGCGGGCGGCCACGGTGGACACCTCGGTGGGGCCGCCCTCGCGCACGAAGCGGAGGAACTCGGCCACCAGCGACGGATCCGCGCCGCCGTGCCCGCCGTCGCCGCGTTCGATCACCTCGACCCGATCCGGCGTCCGCGCGCCGGAGCGGCGCGACGTCCACAGGTGGATCTGGTCCCCGCCGGAGTCGCCGATGTTCTCGAGCCGCCCGGCGTCGCCGATCACGGTGTAGTTGCGCCAGTAGTCGGGGGTGAAGTGGCATTGCTGGTAGGTGGCCAACACGCCGTTGTCGAGCCGCAGGTTCAGCAGCGAGATGTCCTCCAAGTAGAAGTCGCCGCCGGCGCCGACGAAGTGGCGGCACCACACGGAACGCACCTTGCCGATGGCGCCGCTGTCGATGAGTGACTTCATCTGCCGCACGACGGGCATGTGGCGCATGTTGTGGCCGACGTAGAGCTTCGTCCTGTGCGTGTGGGCGGCGCCCAGGATCGCGTCGGCCTCCTCGAGGGAGATGGCCAGGGGCTTCTCGCAGAACGTGGGGAGGCCCGCGGAGAGCGTGCACAGCGTGATCTCAGCGTGCGTGTGATCGGGGCTGAGCACCATGACCGCGTCGAGGTCGAGGGCCAGGAACTCGTCGAGGGAAGCGTGGACGGCGCACTCGGCGTCGATCTGCTCGGCCACCTCTCGGCGGGCCCGCTCGGCGGGATCGACGACGGCCACGATGCGTGCGCCCTCCCCCGGCCGGTGGGCGTGGAGGGCGATGGAGCGGCGCAGCCCGAAGCCGATCACTCCGATCCTGAGGTCTTCCATGCTCCCCAAGCTAGCGAGCGGTCATGGGCCTGTGAAGGCCGAGCCCGGATTCGCTGGGCACGGATGCGCGCAAGCGGGTGTTGACAGGCCCCGGAAGGGGTGAGACGGTGCGCTGGTGAGTGCTTCTCTACTGGTGCGTGGTGGGCGGATCGTCGGCCTGGACGGCGAGGCCGAGCGGGTCGCCGACGTGCGGATCCACGACGGGTACATCGTCGAGGTCGGCCCCGGCCTGCAGCCCCATGGCGAGCGGGTCGTCGACGCACGCGGCCGCTGGATCATCCCCGGCCTGTGGGACGGGCACGTGCACTTCGCACAGTGGGCCCGCTCGACGACGTGGATCGACGTCACCGGCACCGCCAGCGCCGAGGAGGCCCTGGCCCGCGTGGCCACGGCCCTCGAACTGCGCCGCGAGGCCGGCCGAATCCTGATCGGCTTCGGTTACCGCTCCGCTGGCTGGGACCGCATCGGTACGGTCGACGAGTTGGACGCCGTGACCGGCTCGCAGCCCGTCGTGCTGATCTCGGGCGATGCCCACAACGGGTGGCTGAACTCGGCCGCCCTGGACCGGCTGGGCCTCCCCCACCGCACGGGCCCCATGACCGAGAACGAGTGGTTCGAGACCTTCGCCCGGCTCACCGACATGCCGGAGCAGGCGCCCACGCGGGAGGAGGAGGCCGCGGCGGTCGCCCACCTCGCGTCGAAGGGGCTGACCGGCATCGTGGACATGGAGTTCAAGTTCTCGTTTCGCGAGTGGCCCGCCCGCGTCAAGGCCGGCATCCGCGGCCTGAAGGTCCGCACCTGCACGTACCAGCACCAGCTCGACGAGGTGAGGGCAGAAGGTTGGCGCAGCGGCGACGTGCTGCCCGGCGGCGATGGCCTCATCACGATGGGTCCACTGAAGATCATCAGCGACGGCTCACTCGGCACCCGCACCGCGTGGTGCTGCGAGCCCTACCTGGGCGTCCCTGCCGACGACCCGCATCCTTGCGGGGTCGCCAACGTCGCGGACGGCGAACTCGAGTCCCTGCTGGCGCGGGCCCGCAACAGTGGGCTCGTCGTCGCGGTGCACGCCATCGGCGACCGCGCCAACGAGGACGCGCTCGACGCCTTTGCCCAGACCGGTGCGTTGGGCTCCATCGAGCACGCGCAACTGCTGCGGCGCGAGGACGTCGCGCGGTTCGCCCCCCTCCACGTCACCGCCAGCATGCAGCCCCATCACCTGATCGACGACCGCGAGATCACCCAGCGGTGGTGGGCGGATCGAGCCGACCGCACCTTCATGGCGAGGTCGCTGCTGGATGCCGGCGCCACCATCGTGTTGGGCTCCGACGCCCCGGTGTCGCCGCCCGATCCGTGGCTCGCCATCGCGTCGGCCGTGCACCGCAGCGGCGATGACCGCCCGGCACTGCAGCCCGAGCAGTCGCTCACCCCGCGCGAGGCCCTGGCCTGCTCCGTGGACGGGCAGCGGATCCGTCC
>DURG01000212.1 GCA_012837465.1 Propionibacterium sp.
CACGGGATCCAATCGGCGGATCCTTCCCGCCACATCGGCAGCAGGCCGGAGCCGAGCCAGCCCAGCACCATGGCCGCTGCGCCGACGGCGGCAGCCAGCGCCTTGCGCCCCGTCACGGCCCCGATGGCGAACGCCAGGGCGGCGTGGAACAGTGCGTTGGCGCCGAGATGCGTCATCAGCGCGCCGAGGTGGGCGTCGCCGATGTCGATGCCCAGAGCTTCAGGCGCCAGGATGGCCACCGCCCAGAGCAGGACTGTCGCGGCCACGATGAGCGCGACCATCGCGGCGGCCTTACTCAGCGCATAGCGGGGGCGCGAGAGGGGCGCTGCGAGCGTGAGGTGCAGCGTGCGGTTGCCCTCCTCACCGGCAATGGCGGGGGCCCCGATGGCGACACCCACCCCCACCAGCACCATTGCGCCGATCGCGGCCAACATCTCGTTGTAGGCAAGGACGGAGGCGTCGGCATCAGTCGGGATGCCCATGAGTTGCCGCACGGCTTCGGGGAGGGCGTCGTAGATGCTGAGGTCGATGTCCTGGTAGACGACCAGCCCGAGCACGAGCATGGCGCCCACTGCCGCGACAGCGATCGTGAGGCCGCGCCAGCCGTCGCGCAGCCCGCGGCGCAGGACGGCGACGCTCACGACTGGTCCTTGTAATAGGTGAGGAAGATGTCCTCGAGGTCGGCTTCCTGGGTGTGGATGTCGCGCAACCGCACCTTCGCGGTGACCGCGGCGAGGAGGTCTTCCATCTCGCCGTCGAAGTCGAGGACGACGCGGCCCGGATGGAGGTCGACGTCGCGGACGCCCTCGAGGCCGTCCAGGTCGGCGCGATCGAGGGTGCCGTCGACGTCGATCACGATGCGGCGCATCTTCTTGCGGCGGAGCCCGGCAACGGTCTCCACGGCGATGAGGTGACCCTTGCGGATGATGCCCACCCGGTCGGCGACGCGCTCCACCTCCGACAGCGTGTGGCTGGAGAGGAAGACGGTGCGGCCATCGTCGGCCGCCTCGCGCATCATGGCCCAGAACTCGTGCTGGACCAGCGGATCGAGGCCGGAGTTGGGCTCGTCGAGGATGAGGAGGTCGGGCTTCACCATGAAGGCGGCGATGAGGCCGACCTTCTGACGGTTTCCGCTGGAGAGCTCGCCGACCCGCTTGTCGAGGACGGCGTCGAGGCGCTGGGCAAGCTGATCGACGAAACCCCAGTCGACGCCGCCGTGGAGGTTGGCGAAGAACTTCAGGGTGTCGCGGCCGGTCATGGCTGGCCAGAGCGCCAGGTCCGCCGGCAGGTAGCCGAGCCGACGGCGGTGCTCCACCTCGCGCGGCGCGGCGCCGAGAACCGTTGCGCTGCCGGAGGTGGGGTTGAGCTCGCCCATCAGGACCCGGATGGTGGTGGATTTGCCGGCTCCGTTGGGGCCGAGGAAGCCGAACACCTCACCCGGGTTCACCTCGAGGTCGAGATCGACGAGGGCCGGGAACGAGCCGTAGTGCTTGGTGAGGCCACGGGCCTGGATGGGGATCATGCGTCCTCCTCGGACAGTTGGGTGATCGCGGAGACGTACTGTGCCCGGACGGCGGGTTCGAGCAGACCGGAGAAGACCTCCATCTGCACCATCAGGTAGCGGGCGAACCCGGGCTCGTCAGCCAGCTCAGTGCTGCGGATGTCGACGTCGAAGTGGCGGCCGAGATGTTTGTGGAGGGCGAGCGACCCGAGCGCGTAGATGGTCAGCATCGCCGCGCGCGCGTGCTCATCCGCGCTGGGCACGGTGAGGCCGGCCTCGACGCTGGAGGCGAGGTAGCCCTCGGCATCGGCGATCATGACGTCGACCAGGTCGTTGATGCCTTCGGCGTCGTCACCGAGCCGCATCGCGAGGTAGCCCATGATGTGATCTGATCCCGTCGCCCGCACCATCCCCAGCGCGTCGAAGGCGGAACCAGCGGCGATCGCCTCCTCCTTGCGGGCACGGACCAGCTCGGCGACGTGGCGGTCGCAGGCGTGGAGCAACTCCCCCATGGAGCCGAAGTGGTGCCGAATCAGGCCCAGCGAGACGCCTGCCCGTTCGGCCACGGCACGGGCGGTGGCCGCCTTGGTGCCGGACTCGGCCACCAGTTGGATGCACGCGTCGCGCAGCTTGGCGGACGTGGTCCTGTCATCAGTCACGATACAAGCGTATAGCTTCCTGTACGCTTGTACAAGAACGTCACTGACACAATGGCGTGGTGACTGACAAGACCTTCTACGAGCGGGTGGGCGGGCACGAGACGTTCCGCCAACTCGTGCACGAGTTCTACAAGGGGGTCGCCACCGATCCCCCGCTCCGGGACATGTATCCGGAAGCGGACCTCGGCCCGGCCGAGGACCGCCTCCGGCTGTTCCTCGAGCAGTACTGGGGTGGGCCCAAGACCTATCAGGAGCAGCGCGGGCACCCGCGGCTACGGATGCGACACCTCGAGTTCACGGTCACGCCCGCGCAGCGCGACCGGTGGGTGCACCACATGATGAACGCCGTCGACACGCTCACTCTGGAGGCAGCCGACGACGCGGCCCTGCGCGACTACCTGGTCCGCGCCGCAGCCTTCATGATCAATGCCCCTGACTGATCTGGCAGAACTCGAAGAAGATCCGCGCCTCGCCGCTGGAAGCTCCTAGTTCTCCTCGATGAAGGTGATCTGAAGACCCGAGTCGGCATCATTGGTCCAACGTGCCGTGAGGCCGTCGCCCCACTGGCCCTCCTGCTGCCCGTCAGACGCCTGGGTGCTGTCAATGTCGTCGAGAATGTGCTCCGGCGCGTCTGTGCCATTCAGGATGCACGACACCCCACCCAGCGATCCTGAATCGCCAGTGTCGAGAGTCATGCTGGTGCCTGCGTCGCTGAGGTGTTCCTCCAGGCTGCACGAGTGTGCTGCGAAGGCCAGTTGTGTCGGAACCCGCCCCTCCCCTGTGGCGTCGAGGGCGCCGTGGGCGCCTGGCCCTTGCCAGTGACAGCTCAGGCAGCGCGCACGACAACGTGACAGACCGGCTGCGGGCCTCCTTCGTCGTCGCTGGCTCGTACCTCACCGGCGCCGCTCAGGGACCACCTTCAGTCGTTCTCCTCAGCCGCGATCTGCTCGTGGTGGCGGACGACCTCGCGGACGATGAACGTGAGAAACTTCTCCGCCAACTCCGGGTCAAGATCGGCCTCCGTCGCGAGGGCTCGCAGACGGGAGATCTGCTCTGCTTCCCGGTTCGGATCTGCGGGCGGCAGCCCGGCGCGGGCCTTGAGCCGGCCGACGCGCTGGGTCACCTTGAACCGCTCCGCGAGGAGGTGCACCAGCATCGAATCCATGTTGTCGATGCTGCCGCGCATCTGCCGCAGTTCGGCCAGCGCCTCTTCGTGGGAGATCACCATGTCAGAGCAGGATCAGTTCGATGCGCTGGAAGCTCTTGAGATCGGTGTAACCCGTCAGCGCCATCGACTTGCGCAGGCCACCAGCCAGGTTCATGGTGCCGTCCGGCACGCGCGACGGGCCGACGACGACCTCTTCCAGGGTGCCCACCTGCTCGAAGAACGAGCGCTCACCGCGCGGCAGTGCAGCGTGCCAGGCCTCGGAGCCCCAGTGCCAACCGCGGCCGGGGGCCTCGGTGGAGCGCGCCAGCGGAGAACCGACCATGACGGCATCCGCGCCGCAGGCAACGGCCTTCGCGATGTCGCCGGAGCGCCCGACGGCGCCGTCGGCGATGAGGTGCACGTAGCGGCCACCCGATTCCTCGAGGTAGTCGCGGCGCGCTTCGGCCACGTCCATCACGGCCGAGGCCATGGGCACCTGGATGCCGAGCACCGACGCGGTGGTGTGGGTGGCGCCGCCGCCGAAGCCGACGAGCACGCCGGCCGCACCGGAGCGCATCAGGTGGAGGGCGGCCCGGTAGGTGGCCACCCCGCCGACGAGCACCGGGGTGTCGAAGCGGTAGATGAAGTCCTTGAGGTTCAGGGTGTCCTCTCCGCCGACGTGCTCGGCGGAGACGGTGGTGCCGCGGATCACGAAGAAGTCCATGCCTGCCTTCTCCAGCACAGGTGCGAACTCCTGCGTCCGCGCCGGCGGGAGGGAGCCGGCGACGGGGACCCCGGCGTCGCGGAGTTGGGCCAGGCGGTCGCGGATGAGCTCGCCCTTGACCGGCTCCGCGTAGACCTCCTGCAGCCGCTTGGTGGCGGTGATCTGGTCCGACTCCTGCGTGATGAGGTCGTACTGGGCCTGCGGATCCTCGTAGCGGGTCCAGAGGCCGTCGAGGTTCAGGACGCCCAGGCCGCCGAGCTCGCCCATGCGGATGGCGGCGTCGGGCGACATGACCGAATCCATCGGCGCGGCCACGATCGGGATGTCGAAGCTGACGGCGTCGATCTTCCACGTGAGGTCGACCTCCTCCTCGCTGCGGGTGCGGCGGGTGGGGGCGATGGCCACGTCGTCGAAGCTGTAGGCCCGGGAGGCACGCTTGGAGCGCTCGATCTCGTACATGTTTTCCTCTGTCTCTAGCGCGTGGTGTAGTTGGGCGCTTCGGCGGTCAGCTGAACGTCGTGCGGGTGTGATTCGCGCAGGCCCGCGGCGGTGATCCGCACGAACTTGCCCCGCTCCTGGAGCTCGGGGATCGTGCGGGCGCCGACGTAGAACATGGACTGGTGCAGCCCACCGACGAGTTGGTGGACCACGGAGCTGACGGGGCCGCGGTACATGACCTGGCCCTCGATGCCCTCGGTGATCAGTTCGTCGTCGCTGGCCACGTCGGCCTGGAAGTAACGGTCCTTGGAGTAGGACTTCTTGCCGCGCGAGCTCATGGCGCCGAGCGAGCCCATGCCGCGGTACTGCTTGTACTGCTTGCCGTTGATGAACACGGTCTCACCCGGGCTCTCCTCGCAGCCGGCCAGCAGCGAGCCGACCATGACGGTGGAGGCGCCGGCCACCAGGGCCTTGGCGATGTCGCCCGAATACTGGAGGCCGCCGTCGGCGATCACGGGGACGCCGGCCGGGCGGCACGCGAGCGACGCCTCGTAGACGGCGGTGACCTGGGGCACGCCGACGCCGGCGACCACGCGGGTGGTGCAGATGGAACCGGGGCCCACGCCCACCTTGACGGCGTCGACGCCCGCGTCGACGAGCGCCTGGGCGCCCTCGCGGGTGGCGACGTTGCCGCCGATGATCTGGACGTGCTTGGAGGCCGGGTCCGCCTTCAGGCTGCGCACCATGTCGAGCAGCAGGCGGGCATGGCCGTGGGCGGTGTCGACGACGAGCACGTCGACGCCGGCCTCGATGAGCGTGTTGGCCCGGAGTTGGGCATCGCCGAAGTAGCCGACGGCTGCGCCGACGAGTAGACGGCCCTGCGCATCCTTGGAGGCGTGGGGGTACTGCTCGGACTTGACGAAGTCCTTGACGGTGATGAGGCCGGTGAGGCGGCCCTCGTCATCGACCAGCGGCAGGCGTTCGCGCTTGTTCTGGCGCAGCAGGGCCGTGGCCTCTTCCTTGCCGATGCCCTCGTGCGCGGTGAACAACGGCATGGGCGTCATGACGTCGCGCACGAGCGTGGTGGCCCATTCCGCGACGGGGGTGAAGCGCAGGTCCCGGTTGGTGCAGATGCCCAGCAGCTTCATGTCCTCGTCGACGACGGGGAGGCCGGAGACCCGGTACTGGCCGCAAATGCGGTCAAGTTCGTCGAGCGTGGCATCGGGGCCGATGGTCACCGGGTTGGTGATGCGGCCGGTCTGGGTGCGCTTGACGAGGTCGACCTGATAGGCCTGGTCGTCGATCGACAGGTTGCGGTGCAGGATGCCCAGTCCGCCCTGGCGGGCCATGGCGATGGCCATGCGGGATTCGGTGACGGTGTCCATGGCGGCGCTCAGCAGCGGCAGCTTCAGGCTGATCCCACGGGTCAACTGGGACGTGGTGTCCACCTCGCTGGGGATGACGTCTGTCTCCCCCGGCAGCAGCAGTACGTCGTCATACGTGAGGCCCAGCGCGGCGAACGGCGCGTGCACTCCGGATCCAGTCAATTCCTCGGACAACTTGGTCACCCTCCCGATCGCGGCACAACGATTCCACAGTCTACGCCGCCCCCGCAGAGGGGGCGAACCCCCGGGCCTCCGACGGACGGCCCGAAAACGAAGGC
>DURG01000213.1 GCA_012837465.1 Propionibacterium sp.
GTACCCGACGTCGTGCTCTATCCCGGCACCCAGCGTGACGTGGAACGCATCGTCGACGCCGTTGTCGAGGCCGACGCGGTGCTCATCCCGTTCGGCGGCGGCTCCAACATCGTGGCTGCGCTCGAGGCGGAGCCGGGAGAGACCCGGCAGGTGATCTCCATGAACCTGGGGCGGATGAACAAGGTCCTCGAGATCGACGAGGTCTCCGGCCTCGCCCACATCCAGGCCGGCGTCTTCGGGCCCGACATGGAGGATCAGTTGCAGGCCCGCGGTTGGACGATGGGACACCACCCGGATTCGTTCGTGTGGTCCACGCTCGGCGGTTGGATCGCCACCCGTTCGTCGGGCATGCAGTCCGACAAGTACGGCGACATCGCCGACATCACCCGCGGCCTCACCATGGTCATGCCCGGGCAGGTGCTGGAACTGCGCCCGCTGCCGTCGACGTCGTCCGGCCCGTCCGTGCGCGAGATGGTGCTGGGTTCCGAGGGGCGCCTGGGCATCATCACCTCGGCATGGGTCAACGTGCACCGCATGCCCGAGGTGCGGGAGATCCAGGCGTACTTCTACCCCAACTACGCCGCCGGCCTCAACGCCTGCCGCCAGATCATCGAATCCGACGCCGAGGTGATGATGGCCCGCGTCTCGGATGCGCTGGAGACGCAGTACATCATGGCCAACGGCAAGCAGGGCAGCAAGATCTCCTCGCTGGTCAGCAAGGGCATCCAGAAGGTCATGCTGCAGAAGGGCTGGGACCTGGAGCAGATCGCGATGAGCTTCGTCGGCTTCGAGGGATCGCCCAGCCACGTGCGCTACATGAAGGGCATCGTCGGCAAGATCGTGCGCGACAACGGCGGCATGGGCGTCGGCAAGGGCCCCGGCGCGCTGTACGACCAGAAGAAGTACGACACCCCCTACCTGCGCGACTTCATGCTCGACCGCGGCCTCATCTGCGACGTCTCGGAGACCACCACGCCGTGGAAGTACGCCGAGCAGATCCACGCCAACGCCACCGGCGCGTTCTACAAGGCGATGGACGAGTTGGGCCTCAAGGGCGTGGTGTTCTGCCACCTGAGCCACTCGTACCACTCGGGCGCGTGCCAGTACTTCACGTTCGCCATCAACGACGACTCCGAGAACAACCTGGTCACCTACGACATCGCCAAGCGCGCCATCCAGCAGGCGTTCATGGACAACCACGGCACCGTCTCGCACCATCACGGCGTGGGCGAGGAGCACAGCCCGTGGATGGAGCAGGACATCTCCCCGGCCGGCGTGTTCATCCAGCGCAAGCTGTTCGACGGCGTCGACCCGGGCCGCAACCTGAACCCCGGCAAGATCATCCACGAAGGCGCCCCCGGCATCACGAGCAACTCCGCCGACCACGTCGGGTAACGGTCCCCGAGTGCCGCCGGCTGGTCCCTGAGCGTCACCGGCTGGTCCCTGAGCGTCGCCCTGCGAGCTTGCGAGCCAGGCGACGGCGAAGGGCCCCCGCAGCGTCTCTGGTGCCTCAACCCCAGGCAAGAACCCAAACCGGGGGGTTCTGGACCAGCTGCGGCGGCCCTTCGTCGCTCGCTGGCGCTCACGCTCAGGGACCAGCCCGAAGACCGGCACGCATGCCGACTCAGATGCTGGACCAACTGCGGCGGCCCTTCATCGTTCGCTGGCGCTCACGCTCAGGGACCAGCACGTAGACTGGCGCACATGCTGTCTGTCCTGTCGCCGGCGAAGTCCCTGGACTTTGAAACGCCGCTGCCCACGAAGAAGCACTCCGAGCCGCGCCTGGTGGGGCAATCCGACGGGCTGATCGAGATCATGCGCACCAAGTCGCCGGCGGATGTCGCCAAGCTCATGCACATCTCCGACGAGCTGGCGCACCTCAACGCCACCCGCTACCAGGATTTCACCAGCGAGCACACCCCGGAGAACTCCCGCCAGGCGATCCTCGCATTCAACGGCGACGTCTACCAAGGCCTCGACGCCGCCTCATTCGACGCCCGCGACTTCACCGAGGCCCAGAAGACCATCCGCATCCTGTCCGGCCTGTACGGCCTGCTGCGTCCGATGGACCTCATCCAGCCGCACCGCCTGGAGATGGGCACCAAGCTCGCCTCGGCGCGCGGCCAGTCCCTCTACGACTGGTGGGGCACGCAGGTCACCGACCTCCTCCGCAAGGACCTCGACGCCTCCCCGGGGGCCGACGTCCTCGTCAACCTTGCCAGCAACGAGTACTTCAAGGTGCTCGACGAGGAGCGCCTGGGCGCGCGCATCATCTCGCCGCGCTTCGAGGACCGCGACAAGAACGGTGAGCCCCGCATCGTCAGCTTCTACGCGAAGCGGGCCCGGGGCCTCATGGCCGCCTGGCTGGTGAAGGAGCGGGTGCGCTCGGCATCGAAGCTCCAGGAGTTCGCCGAGGACGGCTATGAGTTCGATGAGCAGCGCTCCAGGAAGGACGTGCCCGTCTTCGTTCGCTGATCCAGCGATCACACTGTTTCGCTGGGACGCCCCCAACCACAGTACGGACCGCTATACGCTCTCGTCCTGGCTTCACACACAAGGAGGACGGATGAGTCATCCCTCGACCACGCCGGTGAAGAGGCGTGAGTTGTTCAACTCGCGCAACGTCTTCATCCTCGCGGCCATCGGTTCGGCCGTTGGCCTCGGCAACATCTGGCGCTTCCCCTACGTCGCCTACACCCATGGTGGCGGCGCGTTCCTGATCCCCTACCTCATCGCGCTGCTCTCGGCCGGCATCCCCCTGCTGTTCCTCGACTACGCGCTCGGCCACCGCTACCGCTCGGCCCCGCCACTCGCGCTGCGCCGCGTCGGCCGGAAGTGGACAGAGGCGCTCGGCTGGTGGCAGGTGCTCGTGTGCTTCGTCATCGCCGTCTACTACGCTGCGATCCTGGCGTGGGCGTCGATGTACTTCATCTTCAGCTTCACCGAGGCCTGGGGCGACGATCCGGCCGGCTTCCTGATGGGCGAGTTCCTCCAGGTGGCCGAGACCCCGCACGTCGGCTTCGACTTCGTGCCGCAGGTCGCCGTGCCCATGCTGCTGGTCTGGGTCATCACGCTCGTGGTCATCGGCCTCGGGGTCAAGCGCGGCATCTCGCGCGCCAACGTCGTGATGATCCCGCTGCTGCTCGTGATGTTCCTCATCCTCGTGGTCCGCGCGGTCACCCTGCCCGGCGCCGTGGATGGCCTCAATGCCTTCTTCACCCCGAACTGGGCCTCGCTCGCGGATCCTGCGGTGTGGGCCGCGGCCTACGGCCAGATCTTCTTCTCGCTGTCGGTCGGCTTCGGCATCATGATCACCTACTCGTCGTACCTGCGCCGCCGCACCAACCTCACCGGTTCGGGCCTCGTCGTCGGCTTCGCGAACTCCAGTTTCGAACTGCTGGCCGGCATCGGCGTGTTCGCGGTGCTCGGCTTCATGGCCATGTCCTCGGGCAGCGAGATCAACGATGTCGCGGCAGGCGGCATCGGGCTGGCCTTCATCGCGTTCCCCAGCATCGTTTCCTCGACGTCGGCCGGCCCGCTCATCGGTGCCCTGTTCTTCGCCTCGTTGGTGTTCGCCGGCTTCACCTCGATGATCTCCATCGTCGAGGTCGTCACCTCCGCCATCCAGGACAAGCTGGGCCTCAGCCGCGTGGCCTCGACGCTCGTGGTCGGGCTGCCCATGGCCATCGCGTCGATGCTCCTGCTGTCCACCACCACCGGTCTCTACTTCCTCGACATCACCGATGAGTTCGTCAACAAGTTCGGCATCCTGCTGGGCGCGTTCGCGATGGTCGTGGTGATCGCGTGGGTGCTGCGCAAGCTACCCCTGCTGCAGCGCCACCTGGATCGCGTCTCCTCCGTCAAGTTCGGCAAGCTGTGGCTGGCCCTGGTCGGCGTGGTGGTCCCGATCGTGCTCGGCGGGGTCCTCGTCAGCGAGGTCATCAAACACATCAACAACCCCTATGGGGGCTATCCGCTCGGCATGCTCGGCGTGTTCGGCTGGGGCATGGCCGGGTCGCTGATCGTCGGCGCCATCCTGCTGGCCCTCACCCCGTGGCGCCGCAGCACGAAGCAGGTCGTCGACGAGGATGCGCTCGACGCCAAGTATGAGGAGATCATGCAGAAATGACCGGCACAGCCATGACCATGATGATCATCTCCATGCTGACCCTCTGGGGCGGCCTGGCGGCGGCGATCCTCCACCTCCGGCAGACGCCGGAGCGGGTTGTCGACGAGGGCGACGAGTAGGTCTCAGAAGGCCATTGCGCTGATCACGGCCAGGATCATCATCAGTACCATCAGCGCCACTCCGGCGATCGCGAGGATGGACATGACCTTGCCGAGCCAGTAGCCGATCATCAGGCTGCCACCCCACTGGTACGGGGCGCCAGCCTCGATCTCCTTCTTGGCGTTGCCGCCCAGGTACCAGGCGACGAACTGCACGACGGGCACGAAGAAGCCGAGGATGCCGAGGATGAGGACCGTGTTGGCCTGCGGGTGCTCCTGCGGGACGGCGTTGTAGTACGGTCCCTGGCCGTACGGCGACATCTGTCCATAGGTGGGCTGGCCGTAGGGCTGCTGGCCGTAGGGCGAGTCGAAGCCCTGCTGCCCGTAGCCGGGTGTGGGGGGCGGGGTCTGCCCATAGGTGGGCTGGCCGTAATCGGGCCGCCCGTAGTCGGGCTGGGCGTAATCCGGCGCCTGCCCGTACTCCGGGGATTGCTGCGGCTGGGGCTGGCCCTCAGGCGAGCCGTACTCCGGCTGTGACATGGCGCGTTTCCCTTCGTCGTCCACCGCCCATTGTGGGCCATGGAAGGTCCACCCTCCTAGCCCATCCACGGGCGGGTCTGCGATCGGGATGGGGCCTCAGCTCAACCCCAGGATCATCAGCATGAAGAACCCCACGCCGAGCAGCATGATGACGCTGTAGATGATGCCCAGCACGTAGCCGATCTGTCCCGTCGCCGCCCAGCGGTAGGGGGCGCCGCGCTGGACGTCCTTCTTGGCCCGGCTGCCGATGAACCAGGCCACCGGGGACAGCAGTGGGAAGAACAGGCCGACGACGCCCAGCACCAGAACGGTCACCGACGAAGGGTGCTCCGGCACGACCGGCTGGTAGTAGGGGTAGGGCTGCGGGACGTAGGGCGGCTGCTGATAGCCCTGGGTGCCGTACTGGTACGGCTGCTGGTGGGCGGGCGGCACGACGGGCGCGGGCTGCGCAGGCGGTTGCGGCTGATAGGGCGCCGGGCTGCCGATCGGCGTGGGCGGCAACGAGGGGCTCGACGGTTGGCGCTGGGCCTGCGGCTGGGATGGAGGTGGGGGCACCGGCGACGGCTCCTCCGTCGGGTACGGGTCCGCGTACCCCGGGCCACCGAACTCGGGCCCCTTGGGCGCGATGTACGGCTCCGGTGACGGCTCTGCGGCCGGGCTCTGCTCGTTGGACACCGTGACCTCCTAGGTGCGCCCCAGTGTAGAACGAGGATCAACCATGGCGGCAAGGCGAAGGGCCCCCGCAGCCGA
>DURG01000214.1 GCA_012837465.1 Propionibacterium sp.
CGCCCCGCCGCCGAGCGGCGCCGCCCCGTGCTGGTGGCCCTCGTCCTCGCAGGCATCCTCGCGCTGGGCACCTGGGCCTGGGTGGGCTTCGACGGCCCCGTCCGCCCTGCCAGCAGCGTGCTGCCCGGCTACGTGCGCGACGTGCTCACCTCGCCCCGTGACACCCGCGCGCTCGCACTGGAGATGGGCGCCGACGGCTCCATCGAGTGGAACGTCGTCGATGCCCGCCAGCCCCGCTGGGGCAGCGGCGAACGCAACCCGGTTGGGGGCTTCGCCGACGAGTTCAACTCCATCGTGCACGCCATCGCCGGGGGAGCGGTGCCCGATGACCTGGCCGAGCGACTCCGTCACCTCGGCGTCTCCCACCTCTGGCTGCGCGGCTTCACCGACGACCACCGCATCGTGCTCGACAACATCGAGGGCCTCGTCGGCGCCGCCGCAGACGACCGCTCGACGGTCTGGACGGTCAGCGGCCTGGTCTCCCGAGTCCACGCGGCCGGCGGTGAGGAACTCGTCCCCGTCACCGACGGACGCCTCGAGGCGGGCGACGCAGGGCGCACGCTCATCGTCGCCGCACCGGCCGGCGAACAGTGGCGCGCCTCGCTCGACGGGCAACCGCTCGAGCGCACGCACGGCTTCTCCTGGGACACCGCCGACGCCGAACTCGTCACCTTCCAAGCGGGCGCCGAGGCGGGCGACCTCGTCGTCGAGCCCACGCCGCAATGGGGTCGCTTCACGCTGCACCTGCTGGTGATGCTCGGGATCGCACTGCTCGCGGCGCCCACGCTGGGTGGCGCCGCCGTCGCGAAGCGGGGCCGCGAATGAACGCCCGCAAGCTCCTCCTCACGCTGGCCGCCTTCCTGGTCATCGGCGGCCTCGCCGTGGGCCTGTCCCTCCTCACCCCGGCCCGGAGGCCGGCCGAGCCCTCCGTCGAACTGCCGCGCATCACGCGCCTGACCTGCCTGCCGTCCGGCGACGTGCTGGCCTACGCGCCCGGCACCCTGGAGGGACGCGAGCCTGCCAGCGGCGACGAACTCTTCGAGATGACGGAGGAGTCCGGCCACTTCGAGGCGCAGACGGGCCCCCTGGTGCTCTCGGCGGACTCGCTCGCCGTCGCCGGCGTGTTCTCCGCGGCGCCCGTGCGCAGCTACGCGCCGTGCGCCCCCGCCTCCACCACCGGCACCCTCCTCGTGACGGACCCGGGCAACACGGAGTTGATCATCACCAACAGCGACGCCAACGAAGCGGTCGTCGACCTGTCACTGCTCGGTCCCGACGGCGAGATCGCCGCAGTGGGCGCCCGCGGCATCGCGGTGGCCCCCGGCGTGACCCGCAACGTCGCGCTGTCCGTGCTGGCCCCCGAGGGCCCGGTGGGTGTGACGTACTCGGCCAGCCAGGGCCGCGTCGCCATGGCTGCGGTCAACGTCGAGGGCCGCGACTCCCGCTACATCGGGACCGCCCGCTCCGCCGCCGAGCACGTCATCGGCGGTATCCCCGCGGAGGCCGCGAGCGCGCAGCTGGTGGTCACCAATCCGTTCGAGGAACGCGTCGACGTCACGGTGAGCGCGCTCGGCAGCACCTCGGAGTACGAACTGGCGCCGGCGGCGGACCTGAGCGTGGAGCCCATGTCCACCGTCGCCGTCGACCTGGGCGACTCGCTCGGGGGAGAGGCCGCCGCGATCCGCGTGGAGGCCGCCCACGAGATCGGTGCCGCCGTCGTCGTCACCGGCGCGACCGGCAGCCCCGTGACGCTCATCGGCAGCGAACCCGCCATGGAGCTGGCGGCCATGACGCTGGGCGGGATGGTGCAGGTCACCAACCCGGGCACGGAGCCCGTCACGGTGAACACCAGTGCCACGGCGGGCGAGGTGACGATCGAGCCGGGCACCACGCAGGCGCTGCCGGTCGAGGGGGAGGCCGACGTTGGATGGCCGGTGTCGGTGGCGGCCGACGGCCCGGTGGTCGCGGCCGCGGTCTCGGCGGATCAGCCCGGCCTCATCGTGGTGCCCATGGAGCAGATCGCGGACGACCCGCAGGACCTGCGTGCGGCCGAACTCGATCCGCACCTGCGCTGAGGTCAGTCCCAGTCGTCCCAGTCCTCGTCGCCGCCGAGTTCGTCGATGCTGCGGCCGGTGAGCGTGCTCAACTGCTCGACGATCGTGCGGTGCACCAGGGTGCGCAACTGCTCGCGTGAGGACGCGCGGTGCTCGAGGGGTCGCTCGTAGATGACGATCTGCGCCTTGCGGCCGCGGGTTGGCTCCACCGCTGCCGACAGCGGCACCCGGTCCCCCGTCCAGCCGCCGCGCAGGTGCGGTACCTCCTCGACGCCCACGACGATGCCGTTGAGCGCGTCGGGGCAGGCTGCTGCGATGTCGGCCATCGCGGAGGTCACGCAGTCGTTGAAGAAGTCCACGCGCGTGGGGCGCCCCAACGGCACCGGCTTGCCTGACAGCGGGTTGGGGGCGGCCATCGGGCCGCGCATTCCGCGGTCATGTCGGTCTCGTCTGCGTGGCATACCGCCACTGTAGTGACCCGTGGGATACCTTGCTCGGGTGCGAAACTGTTCCCGTACCGCCTGCGTCGCGCCCGCCGTTGCCACGTTGACCTACGTGTATGCGGATTCGACCGCGGTGCTCGGGCCCCTCGCGCTCGTGCCCGAACCCGGCACCTACGACCTCTGCATGCGCCACGCCGAACGCACCAGCGCCCCCAAGGGCTGGGAGGTGATCCGGCTCCCGCTGAACGGTTCGGCGCACGTGCCCAAGGACGCGCCGTCGGACGACCTGATGGCCCTGGCCGACGCGGTACGCGCCATCGGCCTGCGCCACGACGAGTTGCCCCCGCCGGACCCCACCGCGGCGCTGCCCGCCGCTCCGCCGGCCCCTGAACTGGGCCGGGGCGGACACCTGCGCCTGGTACCCACCGCTGATTGACGGGCTTCGCTACTCTGGCGAGGTGCTGGACCACGAGATCTTCAAGGCCAACGACATCCGCGGGATCGTCGTGGGCGATACCCCCCAGTGGGACGTTGACGGGGCCCGAGCGCTGGGGGCGGCGTTCGTCGAACTGACCGGGGCAGACGAGTTCGTCCTGGGCCGCGACATGCGGGCGCTCGGCCGCGAACTCTCGTGGGCCTTCGCCGACGGGGCGCGCCGGGCCGGCGCCTCCGTCGTCGACATCGGGCTCAGCGCCACGGACCAGTTGTGGTTCGCGTCCGGACAGTTGAACCTCCCGGGCGTGCAGTTCACCGCCAGCCACAACCCCGCCGAGTACAACGGCGTCAAGTTCTGCCTGGCCGACGCCAAACCGGTGCCGCCGGATTTCATGACGCGCCTGCGGGACCTCGCGGCCACCGTCGAGATCGGTGACGAGGTGCGCGGCGATCACCGGGCACTGGACTGCCTCGACGCCTATGCCGACAAGCTGGCGGACCTGGTGCCACCGACGGGGGATCGGGAGCTCACCGTGGTCGTCGACGCCGGCAACGGCATGGCGGGGCACACCGCCCTCACTGCGCTCGCCGGCCGCTGCCTGGACATCGTCGGGCTCTACCTCGAACTCGACGGCACCTTCCCCCACCATCCCGCCAACCCACTCGTGCCGGAGAACCTCGTCGACGCCCAGCGCGCCGTCGTCGAGCACGACGCCGACCTGGGTCTGGTCTTCGACGGCGACGCCGACCGCTGTTTCATCGTCGACGAGACCGGCAAGGTCGTGGACCCGTCGGTGGTCACCGCGATGATCGCCGTGTCGGAACTCGAGAAGCACCCCGGCTCCACCATCGTGACCAACACGATCACGTCGTGGGCCGTGCGGGAGGCGGTCGGGAGGGCCGGCGGCACCGTGCGGCAGTCGCGGGTGGGCCACACCTACGTCAAGGCCCTCATGGCCGAGACCGGCGCAGTCTTCGGCGGTGAGCACTCTGCGCACTACTACTTCCGCGAATTCTGGTCAGCCGACACCGGGATGCTCGCCGCGCTGCACGTGATCGAGATGCTGCGCGCCTCTGACAAGCCCCTGTCCGAACTGGCCGCCGTCTACGACACCTACTCCCGCTCCGGCGAGCTCAACTCCACCGTCGACGATGCCCGGGCCTGCATGGACCGCGTGGCTGAGGCCTTCGACGGCAGGGGGGAGGAGGACTGGCTCGATGGCCTGACCGTGCGCAACCAGCACGAGGGCTGGTGGCTCAACCTGCGCCCCAGCAACACCGAGCCGTTGCTGCGCCTGAACGTCGAGGCACGCGACGAGTCGACGATGGCGTCGCTCCGCGACGAGGTGCTCGCGCTGATCGCCGAGTCCCGAGTGCCGTCGTGAGGAACGAACGACGGTGTATCGAGGGACCCCGGTAAGCTGAACCACACCCCGAGGAGGAACCATGGCCGAAACCCTTGAGCTGTCGCCCGAATTCCTGGCGATCGCCGCGTGCCCGTCGTGCCACGCCAAGTTCGCCGTCGACTACGACGAGCAGGAGCTTGTGTGCACCAACAGCGCCTGCGCGCTCGCGTACCCGGTGCGCGACGGCATCCCGGTCCTGTTGATCGACCAAGCGCGCAGCACCCAGTGAACGCGCCCCAGTTCGACGACGCGCGCCTCGAATCGCCCGAACTCGAGCAGCACGAGGGCCTGCGCAACCTTGCCATGGCGGGCGCGCGGATCCGCCGCGTCGCCCTGACCCGCCCGAGCAACTACCAGCCCGGCTCCGACCGTCCGCGCGGCGTGCTCGCCATGGGCGCGGAAGCCCGGCTCATCCGCGGCGTCCTGGAGCCTGCCTGCCCGGTGCCGTTCATGGCCTGGCCCGGCCCCGGGCTCCCCGCGTGGGTGGGCCCGCTGGATCTGGCCGTCATCCTCGGCAGCACCGACACCCCCGGCTGGATCGTCCAGTGCGCGGCCGAGGCGAAGCGCCGCGGCGCGTCGCTGATCGTCGCCGCGCCCGAGGATTCCGAACTGGCTCGCGTCACCGCGTCCTCGGCCACCACGCTGATCCCGCTGGAGGAGTCCGACGACCCGGTCGCCGCTGCCGTCTCCGTCCTCGGTGCGCTGGGCGAACTGGGCCTGGGGCCCGTGATCAACCCCGAGGTCGTCGCCGATGCGGCGGACCTCGTCGCCGAATCCTGTGCCCCGACGCGTGACCTGTCGGAGAACCCCGGCAAGGAACTTGCGCTCGTACTGGCGGACAGGCTGCCGCTCATCTGGGGCGGCACCACGCTCGCCGCCCGCGCCTCGCGCCGCATCGCCGAGGCCCTGCGTCGCGCCTGCGGCCGCCCCGCGCTCGCCGCGGACGCCGACGAGGTGCGCACGCTGCTGACTCAGGCCGAGGAGTGCGACCCGTTCGCGGATCCCTTCGACGACGACGCCCAGACCCAGCCCGCGCTGGTGCTCCTCGACGACGACAAGCTGCCCGACCGCCTGAGCGGCGTTGCGATCGACCTGGCGGACCTCGCGGAGTCGCGGGGCCTGCGCGTGGTGCGGATCTCGTCGGGGGAGACCGACCTGGGGGCCTCCGACCTGGAGCGCTACATCACCCTGCTGCAGAAGGGCCTCTACGGGGCCGCGTACCTCGAGATCGGGTTGCGCAATGCGTAAGGTCCTCGTCCTCAACGGCCCCAACCTGGGCCGCCTCGGCACCCGCCAGCCCGAGATCTACGGCGGCGTGACCCACGACCTGCTCGCCGAGCACGTGGTGGAGACCGGGCAGGGCATGGAACTCGACGTCGAGGTGCGCCAGACGGAGCACGAGGGCCAGATGATCGAATGGCTGCACGAGGCCGCCGACGGCGACATCCCCGTCGTACTGAACGCAGGTGCGTGGACGCACTACTCCTACGCGATCGCCGATGCGGCAGCGCTGACCACCTACGTGGAGGTGCACATCTCGAACGTGCACGCCCGCGAGGAGTTCCGATCGAAGAGCGTGCTGTCGGCCAACGCGTCGGGCATCATCATCGGCTGCGGCGTGGGCGGCTACGACCTCGCGTTGGCCCACCTGTCGGCGATGTAGCTGGTCCCTGAGCGTGAGCTCCATCAAGCGGGGGCCCAAGGCTGGTCCCTGAGCGTGAGCGCCAGCGAACGACGAAGGGCGCCCGCAACCTGGCCGCTGAGCGTGAGCGCCAGTGAGCGGGGGCCAAGGGCTGGTCCCTGAGCGTGAGCGCCAGCGAACGACGAAGGGCGCCCGTGACCTGGCCGCTGAGCGTGAGCGCCAGTGAGCGGGGGCCAAGGGCTGGTCCCTGAGCGTGAGCGCCAGCGAACGACGAAGGGC
>DURG01000215.1 GCA_012837465.1 Propionibacterium sp.
ATGCCGGCGGAGATGCCGAGGCGGCTGGCCACCTGCTGGCCCACCACGCGGCCTGTGGCACGGGTGGCGACCACCACGCGCAGCTTCAAGAACGGATCTGTGGCGGCTGCGGACAACTGCTCCGCGAGATGGTCCACCAGCGATGCCCACCGGGCGCCCCTCACCAATCTCACCGTCATGCCGATCACCCTACTGGGGGCCGCCGACAATTCCGCTTTGTCCGACGGGAGCGGTATGAATGGAGGCGTGAGCAGCCACATCCTCGACGCCCTGGACCCGGAGCAGCGCGCCGTCGCGACCCAGTTGGAGTCCCCCGTGGTGGTGCTCGCCGGCGCCGGCACCGGCAAGACGCGCGCCATCACCCACCGCATTGCGTACGCCGTCAGCCAGGGCCGCTACACGCCGACGTCCACCCTCGCGGTCACCTTCACCACCCGCGCCGCGGGCGAGATGCGTGCCCGCCTGGCCGGCCTCGGGGTGCGGGGCGCACAGGCGCGCACCATCCACTCCGCGGCGCTGCGGCAGTGCCAGTTCTTCTGGCCGCAGGCCTACGGCGTCGCCTTTCCCGCCGTCGCGGAGAACACGTTCGGGCTGGTGGCCCGCGCTGCGCATCAGGTGCTCGGCACTTCGGACACCGCGCTGGTACGCGACCTCGACTCCGAGATCTCCTGGGCCAAGACCAGCAACGTCACCCCGGCGCAGTACGTGGAGATGGCGGAGGGCCGCTCCGTCAACGGGGCCAGCGCCTCGCAGGTGGCCAATGTCATGACGCTCTACGAGAAGGCCAAGCTCACCGAGGGCAGCGTCGACTTCAACGACATCCTGCTGTGCAACGCCGTACTCCTCAGCGAGCACGAGGAGATCGCCGAGCGGATCCGAGGCACCTACCAGCACTTCGTGGTGGACGAGTATCAGGATGTCTCCGCCCTGCAGCACCGCCTCATCCAGTTGTGGGTCGATGGCCGCCCGGACGTGTGCGTCGTGGGGGACCCGAACCAGGCCATCCATTCGTTCGCCGGCGCGGATGCGGGCTACCTGCTGCGCTTCGCGGGGGAGTACCAGGGTGCGCAGACGGTCCGGCTCATGCGCAACTACCGCTCGTCGCCCGAGGTGATCGATGCGGCCAACCGCGTGCTCAGGGTGCGTACGGGCAGCCCAGGTGCGCTGAAGGCCACGCGTCAGACGGGTCCGGCCCCGTCGTTCCATGGGGCGCCCGACGAGGCGACTGAAGCCGCGGACGTCGCGGAGTGGCTGCGCGCCCGGCACCGTGCCGGCACCAGGTGGTCGGAGTTGGCGGTGCTCTACCGCATCAACGCGCAGTCGCCCTCGTTGGAAGCAGCCCTCACCGAACGCGGCATCCCCTACACGGTGCGCGGCACCGAGCGGTTTTACGATCGCGCTGAGGTGCGTCAGGCGATCACCGACTTCGGCCGCGTCACGCAGCGCAACGAGGAGGCCGCGCCAGCGGACGTACTCGACGGCGTGCTCACCGGGCTCGGGTGGAAGCCCGAGGCGCCGTCCGGGCAGGGCAGGCAGCGCGAGCGCTGGGAGTCGCTCACGGCGTTGCGCACCATGCTGGCCGAGGAGGTCGACAAGCGCGACGGATGGACGGCTCCAGAGGCCCTGGCGTGGCTTCAGGAGCGGGCGAGTTGGCAGGCCGCCCCCGTCGCCGAGGCCGTGACGCTCTCCACCCTTCATGCGGCCAAGGGCCTCGAATGGGACGGGGTCGCGATCGTCGGCGTGCGGGAGGGCATGATCCCGTTCGTGCTCGCGCAGGAGGAACCGGCGTTGTCGGAGGAGCGCCGCCTGCTCTACGTGGGCTTCACCCGCGCACGCCGGGACCTGCGGATCAGTTGGGCGGCCTCGAGGGGGAAGGCCACGCGCTCGCGCTTCATCGCAGACCAGGTGACGGGCGCGGAGGCGGTCGTCGCCCCGCGCAAGGCGTCCTCGGTGCGTTCTCGCACCTGCCGGGTCTGCGGCAAGCCCCTCCAATCGGCGGCCGAACGGAAGCTCGCCCGTCACGAGGACTGCGAGGTCACTTACGACGAAGAGCTCTTCGAAGCCCTGCGCACCTGGCGCAAGAAGGTCTCCGAGGAGATCCGGATGCCCGCCTTCGTCGTGTTCACCGACGCCACGCTCCAGGCGATCGCCGAGTTCGAGCCGAAGTCACGCGCGCAACTGATGAAGCTGCCCGGCATCGGGACGGTCAAGGCGGACCGCTACGGCGAGGGCGCGCTCGAGGTGATCCGCACCCATCAGGAGTCGTGACACCCGCGAGTGGGGCAGTCCACCCGCCACGGCCACGTGATCAGGCTCAGGCCCGGATCGTCAAGGTTCCACGTCCAACTCGAGCCCATCAGGTCCGTCGTGCCGTACTCCACGACGGCCATGGCCTGCAGGGCCGTCCACGCGGAGGCCCAAGCGGTGAGGTGCTTCGCCGCACCACGCTCGGACGTGCGCCACTGGGCGGATGACAGGCAGGCCGGGCACGGTCCGAACCCGGGGCGCACGTAGGGCCCGACGGCGGCGCCCTTCGCGTGCCACCAGACGTGCAGCGCTCCGGTCTCGCCGCCGTAGATCTCCGATTCGAGCACCGGATGGCGCCCGGGCGCCCAGGTGAGAATGCTCAGCGCCGATGACGAGGCACTGCCGGGGGAGCGGTGCGCGGCGCGGGCAGTGATGGTACGCGCCAGCAGACCGGCCCGCTGGAGCCCGGCGGCGACAGGGGTGGTGCGGGTGGGTGAGCCCAGCACGGTGACGAGGGGTGTGGAGGTCATCATGTCCGCCACTTTGCGGACTCGGGAAGCTCATGCGCCAGTGTTTTGGGCCAACGGACAACACCTCGGGTCAAACGGACAACACCCTGTGCAGGATCCCGGAGAACAAGGACGG
>DURG01000216.1 GCA_012837465.1 Propionibacterium sp.
CGGCCGCGTTGGCGTGCTTGGCGAGGTGCCCGAGGAAACGCGACGATGACGGCGCCGTGCGCAGCACCCGCTGTTGCAGGGCGGTGTAGAGGGTGTGGTCGCCGTGGATGGGGCGCATGTCGAAGAAGATCGACGAGTTCAGCACCGCCTCCGACGTCGGGGCGCCCAGCCAGTTGGTGAAGGTGCGCTGCCAATCCGTCAACGACTTGCGCCACTGCGGGTTGGTGGCCATGGCATCGCCCTTGCAGCGCGGGAAGCCGCACTCCACCAGGGCAGCGGTGTAGTACTCGGCCAGTTCGGCGAAGTACTGCGCATGTTCAGGCTGCACGTCGTCGCTGAGGATGAAGGCGTGGTCCTGGTCCGAACCCAGGGCCTGCTCCTGGCGTGCGAGCGAACCCAGTGACACCCACGCGTACGGCACCGGGGGCGCCCCCAGCTTCTCCTCGCCCATCTCCGCGATCCGCTGGCACAGCGCCTCAGTGGTGCGGCTGACGATGCGGGTGATGTCCTCCGCGGTGGCGTCCTGGCGCAGGAGCCGGTTCACAAGCTTGGGCACCCGGTCCATGACCTTCACCAGGCCGGGGATGTCGTGCTGGCGGGCGAGGTCGCCCACCATGTACAGCGGGCTCGAGCGCTCGAGCCGCATGAGGTCGCCGGAGGTGACCATGCCGATCACGCGGCCGTCCTCCATGACCGGCAGGTGGTGGATCTTGTGCGTGACCAGTTGGAGCAGCACGTCGAGGGCCAGGGCGTCGGAGCCGATCGTGAACGGCTGCGAGCTCATGACCTCGGTGAGGGGCGCGTCGAAGTCGATGCCGTCGGCCACGACCTTGCGGAGGTCGCGGTCGGTGAGGATGCCGGCCAGTTCGTCGCCGTTGCGCACGACGATGATCGCGCTGATGCGGTGCTCAGTCATGATCAGCGCGGCCTCGCGCACGCTGTGGGCCACGTCGATGGTGATGGGCTGGCGGGTGATCATGTCGCGGATCGGCACCTGGAGGACCGGGCCGCCCTCCGGCACGTGCCGCGTGGCGTCGCCGAGCCGGGCCTCGGTGAAGAAGCTCTTGACCTCGGGGATCGAGACGAGTTCCTGCACGACCTCGGGGCGGAAGGCCCACAGCAGCGAGTCCTCGATGGCGGTGAAGGTGAAGCGGGAGGGGCGCTCCTCGAGGATGGAGGACTGGCCGAAGCAGTCGCCCTGCTCGTCGTGGTCGATCAGCACGCCGTTGGCGTCGACGATCTCGATGGCACCCGAGCGCACCACGAACATCGCCAGCGGTGCCTGGCCCGCGGAGAGGATCACGTCGCCGCGGCGCACGTACTGGCCGACTGCCCGCTTGGCGAACGATTCGATCTGCGCGTGGTTCAGGAGCGACCAGGGCTCGCGGGCGGCGAGGAACTGGGTGATCTCAGCCAACTCGGACACGGTGATCTCCCTTGATCAGAGTGTTGTAGGTCCCCAAGCCTAGCCTGCTCGGCCCGTGATTAGGCTGGTGACATGTCTGAGATCACCTCGTTTGCCCCAGGCTCTGGCCGCCGCGTCCCGCCCCGCGCCAGGATCGCGTCCGACGCCCCCGAGATCGGCCTCGGCGGCACCTGGCGGTTCCACTTCTCCGCCCGTCCCGACCTCGCGCCCGAGGGCGCTCCTGCCGTCGACTTCGACGACTCCGGCTGGGACGGCATCGAGGTGCCCTCGCACTGGGTGCTCCAGGGCCGCGACGAGTGGGGCAAGCCCGCCTACACCAACATCAACTACCCGTTCCCGGTGGACCCGCCGTTCGTGCCGGACGAGAACCCGACGGGGGACTACCGCACCACCTTCGACCTGCCGGAGGATTTCGGGGACCGCATCTTCCTGCGCTTCGACGGCGTGGAGTCCCTGGCCATCGTCTCGCTCAACGGGATTGAGGTGGGCGTCGTGCGCGGCAGCCGCCTGACGCAGGAACTCGACGTGACCGAGGAGGCCACCGCCGGCACCAACGTGCTGCACGTGCGCGTGCACCAGTGGTCGTCGGCCACCTACCTGGAGGACCAGGACCAGTGGTGGCTGCCCGGCATCTTCCGCCCGGTCACCGTGCTGTCGCGCCCGGCCGCCGGCATCGACGACGTGTGGCTGCGCGCCGATTACGACCCCGCCACCGGCCTCGGCCGGCTCATCCCCGAACTGCGCGCGGGCGACGATGCGTACCCCATCACCGTCAAGGTCGAGGCGCTGGGCGTCGAGCAGTCCTTCGACTCGCCGGCCGACGTGGCCACCATCGACGTGGGCGAGGTGTCGCCCTGGAGCGCCGACCGCCCCCACCTGTACGACGTCGAGGTCTCCAACGCGGCAGAGACGCTCACGTTGCGCACCGGGTTCCGCCGCATCGAGATCGTCGGCCACGAATGGCGCGTCAACGGCCGCAAACTGCGCCTGCGCGGCGTCAACCGCCACGACTACGACCCGGACCACGGGCGCGTCTTCGACGAGGACGTGGTGCGCGAGCAGTTCCACCTCATGAAGCGCCACAACATCAACGCGCTGCGCACCGCCCACTACCCGCCGCACCCGCGCCTGCTGGAACTGGCCGACGAGATCGGCCTGTGGGTCATCGACGAGAACGACCTGGAGACCCACGGCTTCGGTGAGCAGCACGGCTGGGTGGACAACCCCACCGACGACCCCCGCTGGCGAGACGCGCTGCTCGACCGCATCGAGCGGTTCTTCGAGCGCGACAAGAACCACCCGTCGATCATCGCCTGGTCGCTGGGCAACGAATCGGGCACCGGCCAGAACGCGGCAGCGATGGCAGCTTGGCTGCACCGTCGCGACCCGGAACGCCCCGTCCACTACGAGCAGGACTTCGAGGGCCAGTACACCGACGTGGTCTCACGGATGTACCCCTCGCTGGAGGAGATGGAAGACCTCTCCGCCGGCCTCGGCCACAACGCGTTCGGCTCGCCGGGTCGCGCCGCGGTGCTCGCCGGCCGCCCCATGATCCTGTGCGAATACGTGCACGCCATGGGCAACGGCGCCGGCGGCGTCGCCGACTACGAGGAACTGTTCGACACCCTGCCCCAGTGGCACGGCGGCTTCGTCTGGGAGTGGCGGGACCACGGCATCCGCACCACCACCGAGGACGGCACCGAGTTCTACGGCTATGGGGGCGACTTCGGTGAGCCCCTGCACGACGGCTCGTTCGTCGCCGACGGCATGGTGCTGTCCGACGGCACCCCGTCGCCCATGCTGGCCGAGGTGGCCGCGATCTACACGCCCATCAAACTGGACGTGGGCGACGTGGAGGTCGTCATCGAGAACCGCCGCCACGACGGCGACACCGAGGACCTGCGCTTCGTCTGGCGCGACGAGTTGGACGGTCGCGAGATCGGCTCCGGCGAACTGAGCGTGGATCCGGTCGCCGCGGGCGAACTGGTCGTCGTCGACCTGCCCGGCTTCGAGCCGAAGGATGGCGAGGTCTGGCGCACCGTCGAGGCCGTTCTGGCCGTGGACACCCCCTGGGCGGGGGAGGGCCACGTGGTCAGCCGCAGCCAACTGCAGCTTGTTGCCGCGCCGCCGACCGTCCGCCCCGTCGCCTCCCTGGACGTTCCGGAGGAGTCCGACGGCGAACTCACCCTGGGTGGGGCCCGCTTCGACGCCCGAACCGGCGACCTCATCGCGCTCGGCGGGCACGAGGTGGCCGGCCCGCGCCTCGAACTGTGGCGCGCGCCCACCGAGAACGACTCCCTCGACGGCTTCTACGCCTACGACGAGCGGGAGCCCGCAGTCGCCCGGCACCGCGTGAGCGACGCCGTGGCTTGGGCCAAGCAGTGGCGCTCGGCCGGCCTCGACCGCCTCCAGCGCCGCGTCCTGTCCGTGACCACCGGCCCCGGTACCGTCACGGCGCTCCATCGCTACGCGCCGGCTGCCACCCGGAGCGCGGTGACCGTCGAACTCATCTGGACCCTGGATGCCGACGGGCTCCGCCTCGACGCCTCTGCCGTGCCGACGAGCGACTGGCGGGGCGCCTGGCCGCGCATCGGCCTCCACCTGGCCCTGCCGAAGGGCCTCGGGAAGGCGGAGTGGTTCGGCACCGGGCCCGCTGAGAACTACGCGGACTCGCGGGCGGCCGCGTACGTGGGTCGCTTCGAGTCGGAGATCGCGGACCTCGTCGTCAACTATGCGGTGCCGCAGGAGAGCGGCCACCGCAGCGAGGTGCGCGAACTCACCCTCCCCGACCTCGGGCTCACCGTGCGGGCCGAGCCCGTGGCGGGGGAGTTGCCGGGCTTCAGCCTGCGTGCGCACGATGCGCACCAGGTCGCCGCGGCGGCGCACCCGCATGAGCTCACCGAGTCCTATGCCACGCACCTGTACCTGGACGTGCAGCAGCAGGGCCTCGGCGGTCGTAGCTGCGGCCCGGACGTGCGGCCCGAGTACCAGCTGCGTCCCCGCGCAGCCGGGTGGGCGCTGCGCTGGTCCCTGGGCGTCAACCAGTGAGCTTGCGAACCGTTGACGACCAAGGCGCCCCGCAGCCGATCCGACACGTTGACCCGCGGGCTGGGGAGGACGGGAAGTTGCGGGGGCCCTTCGTCGCTAGCTGGCGCTCGCGCTCAGGGACCAGGGGTCTGATTTTGCCTCGCCGAGCAGACGTGCTTAAATAGACCGGTTGCTCCGCGAGGAGTTCGGCGCCGCGCCGCGGCACTGAGCACTTCTGGACGGGGTTCGGCAGCCGGGTCTGACAAGGGCCTGGCGGGCGCAAATCAACGAGGTCCACCCTCCTCGGAGGGGCCCTTGAGTTGCGGCTGAGTGCACGACACTCCCGACCGCGTGGTAAGGGGTGACAAGGGGTTTTACCCCGCAGGAACTTGAAATTTCCAAAGGGCAAGAGAAGTTAGGAACGACTGTGGCTGGACAAAAGATCCGCATCAGGCTGCGGGCGTATGACCATGAGGTCATCGACAGCTCGGCGCGCAAGATCGTCGACACCGTGACTCGCACGGGTGCGAAGGTGGCCGGCCCGGTGCCGCTGCCGACGGAGAAGAACGTGTACTGCGTCATCCGTTCGCCCCACAAGTACAAGGACAGCCGTGAGCATTTCGAGATGCGCACGCACAAGCGTCTGATCGACATCCTCGATCCCACGCCGAAGACAGTCGATTCGCTGATGCGTCTTGACCTTCCCGCCGGTGTTGACATCGAGATCAAGCTTCCGTGAGGTCAGCTGAAATGAGTGAACGAATCGTGAAGGGCATCCTGGGCACCAAGCTCGGCATGACCCAGCTCTGGGACGAGAACAACAAGGTCGTCCCCGTGACCGTGATCCAGGCCGGCCCCTGCGTCGTGACCCAGGTCCGCACCCCCGAGATCGACGGCTACAACGCCGTGCAGCTCGGCTTCGGCGCCATCAAGGCCAAGCACGTGACCAAGCCTGCGGCTGGCCACTTCGCCAAGGCTGACGTGACGCCCCGCAAGCACCTCCTCGAGATCCGCACCGGCAACGCCTCGGAGTTCGAGCTGGGCCAGGAGCTGACCGCTGAGGTCTTCGCCGACGGCGAGGTCGTCGACGTGACCGGCACCACCAAGGGCAAGGGCACCGCGGGCGTCATGAAGCGCCACGGCTTCGCCGGCCTCAAGGCCTCGCACGGTGTGCACCGCAAGCACCGCGCTCCCGGTTCCATCGGTGGCTGCGCCACCCCCGGCCGTGTCTTCAAGGGCACCCGGATGATGGGCCGCATGGGCAACAACAAGGTGACCGTGCAGAACCTCAAGATTCACGCCGTCGACGCGGAACGTGGCCTGCTGCTTGTGCGCGGCGCCATTCCCGGCAACAACGGGTCCCTCGTCGTCGTCCGCAGCGCAGCTAGGAAGGGTGACGCAGCATGAGCGATCTGACTGTTGACGTGATCGACGCCAAGGGCAAGAAGGCCGGCAAGGCCGACCTCCCCGCCGCGCTGTTCGACGCGAACACCAATATCCCCCTGATCCACCAGGTCGTCGTGGCCCAGCTGGCCGCCGCCCGCCAGGGCACGCACGACACCAAGACCCGCGGCGAGGTCCGCGGCGGTGGCGCCAAGCCTTGGCGCCAGAAGGGCACCGGTCGTGCCCGTCACGGCTCGCGCCGTTCGCCGATCTGGACCGGCGGTGGCGTCGTGCACGGCCCCACGCCGCGCAACTACGCCCAGCGCACCAACAAGAAGATGATCGCGGCCGCCCTCCGTGGCGCGCTGTCGGACCGCGCCCGTGACGGCCAGGTCTACGTCATCTCCGAGCTCGTGCCCGGCGACAAGCCCTCCACCAAGGGCGCGCTCGAGGCCCTGAACACGGTGGCCGGCGACCTCCGCAAGGCGCTCGTCGTCCTGGACCGCTTCGAGGACATGGCGTGGCTGAGCCTGCGCAACGTCCAGTCGGTGCACATCCTCCCCGTCGACCAGCTCAACACCTACGACGTGCTGGCCAACGACAAGATCGTGTTCACCTCCGCCGCTCTTGCCGCCTTCATCGCGGACAAGACCGAAGGCACCACCGAAACTGAGGAGAAGGCCAAGTGAGCGCAGCGCTGAAGATCCGCGACCACCGCGACGTCATCCTGCGTCCCGTGGTCAGCGAGAAGAGCTACAACCTGCTCGACGACGGCAAGTACACCTTCGTCGTCGCCCCGGATGCGAACAAGACCGAGATCAAGATCGCCATCGAGGCCATCTTCGGCGTCAAGGTCGTGTCCGTGAACACCCTCAACCGTCAGGGCAAGCGTCGCCGTACCCGTTACGGCACCGGAAAGCTGGCTGACACCAAGCGTGCGATCATCACCGTCGCTGAGGGCCAGAGCATCGACATCTTCGCCGGCCCGGTCGGCTGACCGGAACGCTAGAGAAGGAACTGAAACCTCATGGGTATCCGTAAGTACAAGCCGACTACGCCGGGCCGTCGCGGCTCGAGCGTGTCCGATTTCGTTGAGCTGACGCGCTCCACGCCGGAGAAGTCGCTCCTCGTCGCGAAGCCGAAGACCGGTGGCCGCAACAACTCCGGCCGCATCACCACCCGCCACATCGGTGGTGGCCACAAGCAGGCCTACCGCCTGGTTGACTTCAAGCGCTACGACAAGGACGGCGTGCCGGCCAAGGTCGCTCACATCGAGTACGACCCCAACCGCACCGCCCGCATCGCGCTGCTCCACTACGCCGATGGCGAGAAGCGTTACATCCTCGCCCCCGCCGGCCTGAAGCAGGGCACCGTCGTCACCGCTGGTGAGGGCGCCGACATCAAGCCCGGCAACAACCTGGAACTGCGCCAGATCCCCGTCGGCACCACGGTGCACGCGGTGGAGATGCGTCCGGGTGGCGGCGCCAAGCTCGGCCGCTCGGCCGGCTCGGCCATCCAGCTGGTCGCCCGCGAGGGCAAGTACGCCACCCTGCGCATGCCCTCGGGCGAAATGCGCATGGTCGACGTGCGCTGCCGCGCCACCATCGGCTCGGTCGGCAACGCCGAGCAGTCCAACATCGACTGGGGCAAGGCCGGCCGCAAGCGTTGGAAGGGCGTCCGCCCGACCGTCCGCGGTGTCGTCATGAACCCGCACGACCACCCGCACGGTGGTGGCGAAGGCCGCACCTCCGGTGGCCGTCAC
>DURG01000217.1 GCA_012837465.1 Propionibacterium sp.
CAGGTGTGGAACATCCACGCCTGGGGCCCTTGCACGCATTTGGCTAAGCGTGACCGCCGAACAGCGAGGTCACGGACCCGTCCGTGAACACCGCATCGATCGCGCGGGCGATCAGCGGTGCGATCGACAGCACGGTGAGGTTGCTGATGGGCTCCGGTGTCCGGATGGGCAGTGTGTTGGTGACGATGATCTCCTCCAGGCCGGACGCGTTGAGGCGCTGCGCTGCGGGGCCGGAGAACACCGGGTGGGTGGCGGCGGCGAGGACGCGCTTGGCGCCGCGCTCGAGCAGGGCTTGGGCGGCCTGTGCGATGGTGCCGGCGGTGTCGATCATGTCGTCGACGAGGAGGCAGGTCTTGCCCTCGACGTCACCGACGACCTCGTGCACGGCGACCTGGTTGGCGGTGTTGGGGTCGCGGCGCTTGTGGATGATCGCCAGCGAGCAGCCCAGGTAGTCCGTCCAGAGGTCGGCGAGGCGCACGCGCCCAGCGTCGGGTGAGACGATCGCCATCTCCGAGGTGTCGTACTTCTCCTTGACATAGTCGCTGAGCACAGGCAGGCCCCACAGGTGATCGACGGGGCCGTCGAAGAAGCCCTGAATCTGCGACGCGTGCAGGTCGACCGACATGATCCGGTCCGCTCCCGCGGCCTTGTAGAGGTCCGCGACGAGGCGGGCGGAGATGGGCTCGCGGCCGAGGTGCTTCTTGTCCTGGCGGGCGTAGGGATAGAAGGGGGCCACCACGGTGATGCGCTTGGCGGAGGCCCGCTTGAGCGCGTCGACCATGATGAGCTGCTCCATGATCCACTCGTTGACCGGGGCGGTGTGGGACTGGATGACGAAGGCGTCACAGCCTCGAACCGATTCCTCGAACCGGACGTAGATCTCGGAGTTGGCGTAGGTGAGCGCCCTCGTGGGGACGATGGGCACGTCCATCAGGTCGGCCACCTCGTGGGCGAGCTCGGGGTAGGCGCGCCCGCTGAACAGCATCAGGTGCTTGTTGTTGGTGGCGATCTGCTGGGACATGTGGCTCAGGCCTTCTTCTCTCGTGACTCGAGTACTGCAGGGTGGACGGTGCCGTCGCTTTCGGCCGCCGCGGCGGCCTGCTTGGAATCCGGGCGACCCTTGGCAACCCAGCCCTCGACGTTGCGCTGCCGCCCCCGGGCAACGCCCAACGAGCCCGGAGGCACGTCGTCGGTGATGGTAGACCCGGCGGCCACGAGCGCGCCAGCGCCCACGTCGACGGGCGCCACGAGGACGGAGTTCGAGCCGACGAAGGCAGCCTTGCCCACGCGGGTCTTGGACTTGTGCACGCCGTCATAGTTGGCGAAGATCGTGCCGGCACCGATGTTGACCTGCTCCTCGACGATGGCATCGCCGACGTAGGACAGGTGCGGCACCTTTGCGCCAGCGGCGATCTGGGCGTTCTTCGTCTCGACGAAGGAGCCGATCTTGCCGTCGGCGCCGAGGATGGTGCCGGGCCTCAGATACGCGAACGGGCCGACGTTGGCACCCTCCCCGATGACCGCGAACGATCCGTGGGTGCGGATTACCTCCGCGCCGGCCCCGACCTCGACGTCCATGAGCGTGGTGCTGGGGCCGATGACGGCGCCCTCGCCGATGGTGGTGGCGCCCTGCAGGATCACTCCCGGGTGGAGGATGACGTCCTGGGCGAGGTCGACGTCGACGTCGATGAAGGTCGACGACGGGTCCACCATCGTGACGCCCTTGCGCATCCATGCGTCGCGGATCCGGCGCTGCATCTCCTGGTTCATGCGGGCGAGCTGGATGCGGTCGTTGACGCCTTCGGTCTGCCAGATGTCCTCGACCAGGTGCGCTCCCACGCGCTGCGAGCGCTCGTGGCAGAACTTCACGATGTCGGTGAGGTACATCTCACCTTGGTCGTTGTCGGTGGTCAATGACGCGAGGCCCTCGCGGAGCGTGGCGGCGTCGAAGACGTAGATGCCCGAGTTGATCTCGGAGATGGCGCGCTGCTCGTCGGTGGCGTCGCGGTCCTCGACGATGCCGGTGACCGCGTCGTTGTCGCGGATGATGCGGCCGTAGCCGGTGGGGTCCTCCACCCGGGCGGTCATGACGGTGACCGCGTTGTGGTGGCCGCGGTGCACTGCCACGAGCTGGCGGAGGGTGTCGCCGGCCAGCATCGGGACGTCGGCATAGGTGACGACGATGTCGCCCTCGAGGTCGCCCAGCTCGGCCAGGCCGCACGCGACGGCGTGGCCGGTACCGAGTTGCTGGTCCTGGACGGCGGTGGTGAGCTGCTCGGAGAGCCGTTCGAGGTGGGCGACGACCTGGTCGCGCTGGTGCCCCACGACCACGACGAGGTTCTCGGGGTCGAGCGCTGCCGCGGCGGAGACCGCGTAGCTGAGCATGGGCTTGCCGGCGACCTCGTGGAGGAGCTTGGACGTCTTCGATTTCATTCGCGTCCCGCCGCCTGCGGCGAGGACTACGACTGCCGCGACCTGCGCGAGCTCATCAGTGTTGGACACGAGATCTTCCCTTCGACGACGCCGGGCTGTGCTCACCTCCTGAAACTACCAGCCCCGCTCGTCCTACGCGCGACGAAACGTGCCGCACAGGCAAAGACTGCGACGTCACTCCTGGCCGTGGCCGCGGACGAGTTCGTACACGCCGTCAAGCACTTCGACCGGGCGGAAGGGGAAGACGGTGATGTTCTCCCGCGTGGCGATGCCGGTCAGCACCAGGACGGTGTGGAGGCCGGCTTCCATGCCGGCGACGATGTCGGTGTCCATGCGGTCCCCGATCATGCCGGTCTCCTCGGAGTGGGCACCGATCTTGTTGAGCGCCGAGCGGAACATCATCGGATTGGGCTTGCCAACGACGTAGGGCTCGAGCCCGGTCGCCTTCGTCATGAGCGCGGCGATCGCGCCGGTCGCGGGGATGATGCCGTCGGCGCTGGGGCCGGTCGCGTCGGGGTTGGTGGCGACGAAGCGGGCGCCGGCCGCGATCAGCCGGATGGCCGTGGTGACCTGCTCGAAGGAATAGGTGCGGGTCTCGCCGACGATGACGAAATCCGGGTTCCGGTCCGTCATGATGAAGCCCTTCTCATGGAGGGCGGTGATGATGCCGGCCTCGCCGATGACGTAGGCGGAACCGCCGGGCTTCTGCTGGGCGACGAACTCCGCCGTGGCGAGCGCCGAGGTCCAGATCCGCTCCTCGGGCACGTCGAGGCCGGAGGCGCGGAGGCGGGCGGCGAGGTCGCGCGGGGTGAAGATCGAGTTGTTGGTCAGCACGAGGAACTCGGTTCCGTCGGCCTTCCACTGCTCGATCAGTTCGGACGCGCCGGGCAGGGCGTCGTTCTCATGGACGAGCACCCCGTCCATGTC
>DURG01000218.1 GCA_012837465.1 Propionibacterium sp.
CCCCGCCGCGTCCACCGTCGCCAGGCCGGCCAGCCCTGCCCCTCCGGGCCCGACGGCGTCGCCGTCCGGGGTGAGGAGCTTGAGCCCGAGGGCCTCGAGCATGCCCGCACCGCCGTCGGTGGTGGCGGAGCCGCCGACGCCGAGCACGATGGTGGTGGCGCCTGCGTCGAGCGCTGCGCGGATGAGCTCACCCGTGCCGTACGACGATGCTCGCAGCCCGTCGCGTGCCGCAGAGGGCACGAGTTCCAGACCAGAAGCGGCCGCCATCTCGATGACGGCCTCTCCTCCGCGGATCGCCCAATCGGCGTCCACGGTGCTGCCCAGCGGCCCACGCACCGAGGTGGTGCGCCGCTCGTAGCCCGCCGAGATGGCCGCCTCGACCGTGCCCTCCCCGCCGTCTGCGACGGGGAGGGACACGATCCGCACTCGATCTCCCACGACGTCGCGGATACCGGCGGCGATGGCCTCGACAACCTCATTCGCAGCCAGCGAACCCTTGAACTTGTCCGGGGCGATGACGACCTTCATGGCAGCTCCTCTCACAGGGTGGGGCGGATCAGGAACGGCCGGAGAGGTCCTTGGCCAGCTTGAGGAGCGCGGAGTGGTCGAGCGAGCCGTAGCCGCGCTCGCGGGCCGCGCCCATCAGCTGGGCCATGGTGGCGCCGACCGGGAGGATCACGCCCGCCTCGCGCGCCGCCTGGGTGACGATGCCGAGATCCTTGTGGTGCAGGTCGATGCGGAAGCCGGGCTCGAACTCGCCCTTGATCATGCCGGCAGCCTTGCGGTCCAGGATCCGGTTGCCGGCCAGCCCGCCGGCGAGCACCTCGACGGCTGCCTCCAGGTCCACGCCGTGGGCCTCGAGGAACACCAGCGACTCCGCCACCAACTGGATGGTGCCGGCCACAATGAGTTGGTTGGCGGCCTTCACGGTCTGGCCGCTGCCGGCCGGTCCCACGTGCACGATGGTGGCGCCCATCGCCTCGAGCACCGGGCGGGCCTCCTCCACGACGTCGGCCTCGCCGCCCACCATGATGGAGAGGCTGCCCTCGACGGCACCGGATTCGCCGCCCGAGACGGGGGCGTCGAGCGGCCTGAGCCCGGCCTCCCTGGCCTGCTCGGCGAGGCGCTGGGCCACGTCGGGGCGGATGGTCGAGGCGTCGATCCAGATGGCGCCCTCCTTAGCGTGGGCGAAGACGCCGTCCTCACCGGTCACCACGGCCTCCACGTCAGGGGAATCCGGCACCATCGTGATGACCACGTCGGCGTCCTTGACGGCCTCTGCGGTGGAGCTCGCGCCCTGGCCTCCCTCGGCCGCGAACCGCTCCACGCTCTGGGGGCTGCGGTTGGTGCCCACCACGGTGTGGCCGGCCTTGAGGAGGTTCTTGGCCATCGGGAATCCCATGATGCCGAGGCCGATGAAGGCGATGTTGGTCATGTCGGGTGCCTTTCCAGGAGTGCGGGGGTCAGATGCCGGGGAGGATGGACTTGCCGACGAAGGCGAAGGGCTCGTCGGCCTGCTTGTACTCGAGGCCCACCCAGCCCTCGTAGCCGAGTTCGCGGGAGCACTCGATCCACTGGCCGAGCGGGAGATCCGCGGTGCCGGGAGCACCGCGTCCGGGGAAATCGGCGATCTGCACGTGGCCGAACTCGCCGGCGTGCTCCTCGATCACCTTGGCCACGTCGTCGCCGTTGGCGGCGAGGTGGAAGAAGTCTGCGAGCAGCTTGACGTTGTCGCGCCCAACCTGCTCGATCACGGCGAGCGCGTCGGCGGCCGTCCTCAGCGGGTATCCCTCGGCGCCCGAGACGGGCTCCAGGAGGACGGTGCCGCCGATGGGGGCGACGGCGTCGGCCGCCTTGCGGAGCATCTCGACGGCGTGCGCGTCCTGCTCCTCGGGGCTGTAGGCGTCGTCGCGCAGGCCGTAGAGCGCGTTGAACGCCTTGCAGCCGGTGCGCTCGCCGATGCCGGCGACGACGTCGAGGTTGGCGACGAACTCGCCCGCACGGCCGGGCAGCGACACCAGGCCGCGCTCGCCGCCGGGCATGTCGCCCGCGTTGAAGTTGAGGCCTGTCAGCCGGACGCCGGCGTCACGCAGGGAGGCCTCGAAGGCGTCGACCTCGGCCGGGTCGGGAGTGGACGTGGCGAAGGGCCACCAGAACTCGACGGCGGTGAAGCCGGCGTCGCGCGCAGCCTGTGCACGATCCAGCAGGGGGAGCTCCGTCAGGAGGATCGAGCAGTTGACTGCGTAGGACGTCTCGACGTGGTGCGTCATTGATCAACCCTAGTCGACGGTCGTTCGATGGGAGCGTGGATGGGAGGGGCGCGACTAGACTCGGGTTCCATGTCGTCTGCGAACCTCAGCCAGCAAGAGACCGCCCACCGCGCCCAGCACGTCGAGATCCACTCCTACGCCGTCGACGTGGACGTGCGCGGGGCCGTCGACCCCGATGAGGCGCTCTTCCCCGTGACCGCCACCTTGTCGCTGACGACGGGGAGGCCTGAGACCTGGCTCGACTTCATCGGCGAGGTCGACCGCCTGCTGGTCGACGGCGAGGAGTACCCCGTCGAATACGACGGGGCCCGCCTCCAGCTGCGCGACCTGCCCACCGGTGTTCCGTGCGAGGTCACCGTCGAAGCGCGCGCCCGCTACTCGCGCACGGGGGAGGGCCTCCACCGCTTCACCGACCCCGTCGACGGCGAGACCTACCTCTACACGCAGTACGAGCCTTCCGACGCGCGCCGCGTGTTCCCCAACATGGAGCAGCCCGACATCCGGGCGCCCTTCACGTTCTCACTGACCGGCCCGGAGGGCTGGTGGTTCGGCTCGAACGAGCCCGAGGAGCGCCGGGAGGAGGTCGCCGACGGCGTGGTGCGGGTGCAGTTCGGGCCCACGAAGACGCTGTCGACCTACATCACCTGCCTGTGCGCCGGGCCGTATCACCGCGTCGTGGATGCTTGGCGGCCCTTCGTCGACAGCGGGCTCGCAAGCTCGCCGGCTGACGCTCAGGGACCAGTTATCGAGCTGGGGTTGCTGTGCCGCAGGTCGCTGGTGCAGTACCTCGACTCGGACGAGCTGTTCCGCGTCACCAAGGCCGGCCTCGACTGGTTCACCGAGAACTTCGGCGAGTACCCGTGGGGCGCCAAGTACGACCAGATCTTCGTGCCGGAGTACAACCTCGGCGCCATGGAGAACCCCGGCCTGGTGACATTCACCGAGCAGTACCTCTTCCGCTCGACGCCCACGCCGGCGCAGCTGCAGGGCCGCGCCAACACCGTGCTGCACGAGATGAGCCACATGTGGTTCGGCGACCTCGTGACCCCACGCTGGTGGGGTGACCTGTGGCTCAAGGAGTCGTTCGCCGAGTTCATGGGCAGCCACGTCTCCGTCGAGGCCGCCGGCTTCGAGGAGGGCTGGGTCAACTTCGCCACCAACCGCAAGGTGGGTGCCTACCTGGCCGATTCGATGCCGACGACGCACCCCGTCGTCGCCGACATCCCGGATCTCGAGGCCGCCAAGACCAACTTCGACCGCATCACCTACTCCAAGGGCGCCTCCGCGCTCACCCAGCTGGTGCACTACGTGGGCCTGCCCGCGTTCCTGGCCGGCTCGCGGCGCTACTTCGCCACCCACCCGTTCTCCTCGGCGACGCTCGCCGACTTCATCGCCGCCCTCGACGAGGAGACCCAGCGCGACCTCAGCAGCTGGATCGACGCGTGGCTGCGCAGCGCCGGCCACGACACGCTCAGCGCCACAGTGCTGGCCGAGGCGGAGGACTCGACCATCCGCGAACTCACGATCCGCCGCGACTTCCACGGCGCCGGCGACGCGACGGCGGACCGCCCACACGCGACCACCGTCGGGCTGTACCGGCTGAAGGGCAGCTCCCTGGAGCTTGACGTCCGCTACGACGTGACGCTCACCTCGGCGGAGTCGACCGTGACCACGGCCCAGGGCCGCCCGCTGCCGGACGTGGTGCTCGTCAACGACCTCGACCACACCTTCGCCCGCATCGCGCTCGACCCGGCCTCCCGCGCCGTGCTGCTTCGTCACATCGGCACGCTGGAGCCGGTGGCCCGCGCAGTCGCGTGGACGGCCCTGTGGAGCGAGGTCCGCGCCGGCGACCTCGCGCCCGGCAAGTTCGTCGACGCGGTGCTCAACGCCGGCGAGGGCCAGACCGGCGTGCTCGCCTCGCTCCTCGACCGCGCCTTCACCGCCGCCGCCCGCTACACCGCCGATGCGACGGTGGCCGAACGTTGGCGCGACGGCACCCGCGCGGCCGCGGAGGCCGCCGAGCCCGGTTCGCCCGAGCAACTGCTGTGGGCCC
>DURG01000219.1 GCA_012837465.1 Propionibacterium sp.
GAGCGCGGCGAGGTGGCGGCGCCCGCCCACCACGAGGGTTGCGGTGCGGGCGAGGTCTCGAGTCGCCTGGGAGAGTTCGCCGAGGTAGCCGTGGACGTGGATCATGAGGGGTTCTCCTCGGTCTGGACCGCGCCGGCGCCGTGGGCCCGGAGGTCGCGTTGGGCGGCCGGGTCCGCGGCGCGGAACTCGTGCCGGAAGCCCGGGTGGTAGAGGTGGCTGCGGGTGCCGCTGTGGCCCTCGGCGAGCGCCGGGCCAACCATGACGATGGTGTGCTTCCAGAGCTTGTGTTCGCGCATCGTGGCCGACAGGTCGCTCAGCTGGCAGCGCATCAGGAGTTCGTCTGGCCAGGTCACGCGGTAGCCGATGATGCACGGGGTGTCCGGGGCATAGCCGCCGGCCAGCAGTTCCTCCTGCAGTTGCTTGTTGCGCGCGGCGGAGAGGTACAGCGCCATCGTGGCGCCGTGTGCGGCGAAGCCCCGCACCGTCTCGCGCGGCGGCATGGGGGTGCGTCCACCCTCGAGCCTGGTGAGGATGAAGGACTGGCTGACCTCCGGGATGGTGATCTCCGCGTTCATCCGGGCGGCGGTTGCGGAGTAGGCGGAGACGCCGGGGATGGTCTCGAACTCCAGCCCCAGTTGGCGACACAGTTCGTACTGCTCGCCGGTGGCGCCGTAGATCGAGGGGTCCCCGGTGTGCACCCGCGCCACGAGGAGGCCCTCCTCGGCGGCCCGGCGGTAGTGGGCCTCGGTGTCCTCGAGGGCTTCGCCGGCGGAGTCGACGATGGTGGCGCCCGGCTTGGCGTTGGCCACGATGCCGGGATGGACCAGGCTGGAGGCCCAGATGACGATGTCGGCCTCCGCGATGGCGCGGGCCCCCCGCACGGTGATGAGGTCGTCGGCGCCCGGTCCGGCGCCCACGAAGATGACCTTGCCGCTCACAGCCTGCCTCCTGTGGTGCCGTCGCGCTTGGCCGGGGCCAGCACGGTGCTGAAGTAGGGTGCCGAGGAGTCCTCGGCGAGTTCGTCCAGGTGGTGGATCTCCTGGTGGTCCAGGCCCAGGTTGACGCCCAGCACCGCGTCGCGGCCGAGCGCGCGCAGCGTCCCCACCACCTCCGGGAGCCTCCTGCCGCCCTTGTAGGCGACGACGGTGTCCACCACGCCGCACACCTCCGCCAGCTTCGCCAGCCCGGCGGTGACGGGCACCAACGCCAAGGTCTCGGTGCCCTCGACCAGCGGGGTGCGGCTCTCCGCGGCCAACGCCTGCATGGCGGTGATGCCGGGCACCACCTGGGTCTGCACCTCCGGCAGCAGTTCCTGCACGGACGCGCAGAGGTAGGAGAACGTCGAGTACACGCTGGGGTCGCCCACCGTCGCGAAGGCGACCATCGTGGCGCCGGCCCGGAACTCGGCGACGGCGGCGTCGGCCGAGGCCTGCCAGGCCGCGGCGCGTTCCTCGGAGACTCCCTTGCGCGTTGCCATGGAGAACGGGACCCGCACGATCTTCGCGTCCGGGCAGTTGGCCACCACGATCTGTTCCGCCCGGCCCGCTCCGTCGCCCGAGGCCTCGGTGGCCGGCACGAGGACGGCGTCCGCCTGCGCCAGGAGTCTTGTTGCCTTGACGGTGACCAACTCGGGGTCCCCGGGACCTACGCCGATGCCAACCAACAGAGGGTTCATTGAAAACCGTCCGCCTCTCTGGGTACCTCGCCCACGAAAACGATGCACGAGACGAGTTCCTGACTTCCCCGCATCAGCGGGTCACAGTGGCGGGACCGTGCCGGATTCTCACCGGCTTCCTCACAACCTCGTGCGTGGCCAGTCTTGCAGCTGCCCTCAGGAGGGGTGACGGCGGGGTGCGATAGCGGCCAGGCCCAGTAGCGCGTCCACATCGGTGTGCGCCTCGATGGCGTCGGCGAGCGTCTCGATCATCTGCTCGCGGAGCGCCCCGAAGCCCGTGCCGCCGTCGCGGGGCCGCCACGGGCTGCCTGCGCTGCGGGCGACCTCCGCCAGCCAGGCCCGGCGGAACTCGTTGGATTCCAGGGAGCCGTGCCACATGGTGCCCCAGGCCGCGCCCACGCGCACGCCGTCGAGGAAGTCCTCATGCCCCGGGTCGACGGTGGGGCGGCCGTGGTGGATCGTGTAGCCGGTCACCCGGTGGCCGCGCCACTCCCCCTCCGGGCGGCCCAGGACCTTGTCGGCGCGGAAGCGGACGTCGACGGGCAGCAGGCCCAGCCCGGTTGCGGCGCCGCGCCCCTCCACCTCGTCGTCGATGGTGCGCGCCAGCATCTGGAAGCCACCGCAGATGCCGAGCACCGGGCGGCCCTCCCCCACACGCCGCGTGAGCGCCTCCGCGAGGCCCGTCTCGCGCAGCCACGCCAGGTCGTCCAGCGTGGACCGCGAGCCCGGCAGCACCACCAGATCCGCGCCCGCCACGACTACGGGATCAACCGTCACGTCCACCCGAACGCCTGGTTCCTGCGCCAGCGCGTCCACGTCAGTCGCGTTCGAGATGCGCGGCAGCCGGATGACGGCGACGGTGAGGTCATCCCCGGCGCCGGGTTCGCCGTCGTGCTTCCATCGGCCCACCTCGAGCGCGTCCTCGCCGTCGACCCACACGCCGTGCAGGAACGGCAGGACCCCGAAGTTCCGCAGGCCGGTGCGCGCTGTGATCTCCTCGAGGCCCGGGTCCAGGATGGACTGGTCGCCGCGGAACTTGTTGATGACGTAGCCCGCGAGCAGTGCGCGGTCCGCCTCGTCCAGCAGGCCCCACGTGCCGTAGATGGCGGCCAGCACGCCGCCGCGGTCGATGTCGCCCACCAACACCGTCGGGAGGCCGAACCGCCGGGCCAAGCCCATGTTCGTGTAATCGCCCGTGCGCAGGTTGATCTCGGCCGGGGAGCCGGCCCCCTCGCAGATGATGAGGTCGAACTGGCCAGCCAGTTCCTCGTAGGCGGCGTAGGCGGCCTCCGCGAGGTGGGTGCGCGACGTGCTGTACTCGCCCGCCTCAAGCGTCCCGGCCGGTTGCCCGCGGAGCACGATGAAGGAGCGCCGGTCCGTGCCCGGCTTCAGCAGCACCGGGTTGAGCAGCGACGAGGGCGCGACCCCGGCCGCCTGGGCCTGCAGGTACTGCGCCCGCCCGATCTCGGAGCCGTCCAGGCACACCATGGAGTTGTTGCTCATGTTCTGCGCCTTGAACGGCGCCACCGCGATGCCCCGCCTGCGCGCTGCGCGGCAGAGGCCCGTGACGAACAGGCTCTTGCCCGCGTCCGACGACGTCCCGGCAATCAGGATCCCGCTCACTTGTTCCTCCTCGCGGCTGACGCCACCAATCCGCCGACGGCGGCTGCCGTTGCCGCCACGGTCACCGAGGTGACCAGGCCAGCACCCTTGCGCAGCGCGGCGGCATCGGGACGGGGCCCGTCGCCCAGCAGGCCGCGCTCCTCCACCCGGTTGGCGTACACGTTGCGGCCCCCGAGTTGCACTCCCAGCGCCCCCGCCCACGCGGCCTCGCACCACCCGCCGTTGGGTGAGGGGTGCAAGCTGGCGTCGCGCAGCATCACGCGCCACGCTCGGCGGGAATTGCCGCCAACGGTGGGCGCGAGAAGGCACGCGAGCGCGCCCGTGATACGGGCGGGCAGCCAGTCGGCCGCGTCGTCGAGCCTGGCGGCCGCCGTGCCGAACCGTCCGTAGCGGGCGTTGCGGTGCCCCACCATCGCGTCGAGGGTGTTCAGGCAGCGGTGGGTGACCATGCCGGGGATCCCCGCGAGGGCGCCCCAGAAGAGCGACGCCACCGCGGCGTCCGCGGTGTTCTCCGCCATGGATTCGACGGCGGCGCGGGCCAGTTCAGGCCCGTCCAGCTGGTCCGGGTCCCGCCCGCACAGATTGCCCAACCGCCCACGCGCGCCCGCC
>DURG01000220.1 GCA_012837465.1 Propionibacterium sp.
CGGCGCCGGGGCCGGGGCCGCGATGGTCGGTCTGAGGCCGATCATCGAGATCGAGATCGCCCCGTTCATCTACGTGGCAATGGACCAGCTCACCTCGATCATCTCGAAGTCGACCTATTTGTACGGAGGCCAGGCCTCCCTGCCCATCACCGTGCGGATGCCGATGATGTACCAGGTCGGAAACGCCGCCCAGCACTCGGATCGCCCGATCTCGACGCTAGCGACGCTGCCGGGCCTGAAGATCGTGGCACCGTCGACACCCGTCGATCTGTACGGCCTCTTGAAGACCGCGATCCGTACCGACGACCCGGTGGTGGTGTTCGAGGACTTCAGCCGGGGCGGAACTCGCAGCGACATCCCCGACGACACCGACTTCACCATCCCGTTGGGTAAGGGTGAGGTCAAGCGCGAGGGCACGGACTGCACGATCGTGACCATCGCCGGCGCCTTGGGCGCCGCCGAGATCGCGGCCGGGCAGCTAGCCGAGGACGGCATCTCAGTGGAGATCGTCGACCCACGCTCAATCATCCCGCTGGACCTCGACCTGATACTGGAGTCGGTCGCCAAGACTAAGCACCTCGTGATCGCGGACCCATGCCACGACTTCGGCTCCATCGCCTCCCACATCTCGGCGCTGGTAGCAGAAGACGGCTTCTGGTCCCTCGAGGCCCCGATCAAGCGCGTCGTCACGCCGCACACGCACATCCCGTACAACCGCTCGATGGAGCAGACCCTGTACCCGACCCCCGACCGCATCGCCACTGCTGTGCGCGAAGTACTGGAGTGAGCCGATGAAAGAGATCAAGCTCCCCCAATGGGGCATGTCCATGATGGAGGGCACCATCACTGACTGGCTCGTCCAACCGGGCGACACGGTCACGGTGGGCCAGACGGTCGCCGAGGTCGAATCATCCAAGACCACCAACACCGTCGAGGCCATGCACGCCGGCACCATCGGCAAGCTGCTCGTGGAGGTCGGCGCGACGGTGCCGGTCAACACAGTGCTGGCCACCATTCTCGAGGAGGGTGAATGGGCCGACGACCAACCTGCCGTGGTGCCGCCCGAGGAGGCCAAGGCAGCCGAGGCTCCCCAGGCGGCACCGCGGGAGCGCGGACCGGGCGTCAACGTCCAGGCCGTACCCCTGGCCCGACGCCTGGCCAAGGAGAACGGGATTGACCTCACCACCGTCACAGGCACCGGGCCACGGGGCAGGGTGATGGTGGCCGACATCGAGGCGGCCATCGAGACGGCAGACTCGGGCAACGCCCCGGCTGGTGCAGGGGAGAAGATGAGCCGCATGCGCAAGATCATCGGCGAGCGCATGGTCGAGTCGCTGCGGCACAGCGCCCAGCTCACCCTCGTGACCACAGCCGACGTCACCGAGTTCGCCGAGCTCCGCGCATCGGGGGACGGCGCCAAGCCCACCTATGCGGATGCAGTGATCCGCGCGGTTGCCCTGGCCCTCAAGGACCATCCGGGCGTCAACTCACGGATCGACGGCGAGGGCATCGTTGCACTCGACGACGTCAACGTCGGCATGGCGGTGGCCCTCGACGAAGGGCTCGTCGTCCCGGTGATCCGCAACGCCGACGGCCTGACGCTGGCGGAATTGGCCCCCATCACGGCCGATCTCGCCGGAAAGGCCAGGAAAGGCGCACTGGGCCCCGATGACTTCGACGGCGGCACGTTCACGGTGACCAGCCTGGGCGGCCAGGGTATCGACGCTTTCACGCCGGTGCTGAACCTCCCTGAGCCGGCCATCCTGGGTGTCGGCCGCTCGCGCGAAGTCGCGGTGCGGGACGGCGACGAAGTGGCCTGGCGCCGGCACATGACGCTCAGCCTGACGATCGACCACCGGTTGATCGACGGTTACCCGGGCGCCTTGTTCCTAGCCGACGTGGTCGGCCACCTCGAGCAACCCGGGGAGCTTTAGGCTTCGCTGGATGCTCATTTCGGTTGGGGTCACCCTCCCGGTCAGGGAGGGTGACCCCAGGGCTGAGCAACTGTCCGATCGGCCGCCCACTGAAGCCCTGCCCCCCTAGGCTGTGTCGATGAGTGACTCCGAGACGAAAGAGAGCCCGCTCGAGAAGCTGGACCGCAACTGGGGCGACATCCTGCAGGAACTGCGCGTCACCCAGACCGGCAACCAGATCCTCTTCGGCTTCCTGCTCATCCTGCCTTTCCAGTCGACGTTCTCCGAGATCAGCGGGATGGAACGCTGGACCTACCTCGTGGTGTTCCTCCTCGTGTCGCTGTCGACGCTGTTCAACGTCGCACCGGCGGCCGCACACCGGCTGCTGTCAGATCGCCAGCGCAAGACGGAACTCATCCGGATGTCCACCATCTGGGCCAAGATCGCGTTGGCCCTCCTGGGGCTGGCCATGGCCGGCGCCGTCGCCCTCGTCGTCGACATGGTGCTCGGTTCGTACTTCGGTGTCGCGACAGGCATCGTGCTTGCCCTGGTGGCCGCTGGCCTGTGGGCGCTGATGCCGCTGCGGATCCTTCACAAGGGGGAGCCCGACGAGTTGGACTAGCGCGCCTCCCACACGCGAACCGACTCAGGCGGACCGGGGCGGAAGCGGGAAGAACCCGCTGGTGCGCGCCTTGTACTCGTCCCAGCCGGGGCGCCCCTCCATGCGCTTCTCAGTCAGGGGCTTGCCGGTGCGGAAGGCCAAGGCCCACGTCATCAGCAACGGCGACAGGATCGTCAGCACGCCGGGCCAGGAACTGGCGGCGACGAGGAACAGGCCCCACCAGACGGCAGCGTCACCGAAGTAGTTCGGGTGCCGCGTCCAGGCCCAGACGCCGCGGTCCATGATCGTGCCCTTGTTCGCCGGGTTGGCCCGGAACGCCGACATCTGGGCGTCGCCCACGACCTCGAAGAACATCCCGATCCCCCAGATCGCGGCGCCGACCCAGGCGATCCAGTTCAGGGGGCCAGTGGCGAACATGCCGACGACCTGCACCATCGCGACGATGAACATCACAACGAGTTGGAAGGCGTAGACCTTGGTGAGCATGTGCAACTCACCCTTCCCCTCGGGCGCCCCGTTGAGCAGGTCGACATAGCGGGGATCCTCCTCGCCACCGCGCTGCCGCCAAGCGAGGAAGCCGGCCAAGCGCAGGCCCCAGATAGAGGTGAGAACGAGCATCAGGATGCGGCGGCCGTCGTCGCCATGGCCAGCCGAGGCGAAGAAGGCCACGACCGCCGCGACGACGAAGCCGAGACCCCAGACCACGTCGATGACCGCGAAGCGCTTGAGCCTGCGCCCGACCAGCCAGGTGACGGAGATCAGGACGGTGAGGGCGGCCAGCACCCACGGCAGGGAGGTCAGCCAGGCGACCGTCGGGAAGTCGGCGAACATCATGGGGAGTCCTTGCGTAGACGGAAGATTGGCCTCAGCCTAGCCCCAAGATGAGCGCTTGTGCAATCTTTGTACAAGGTTGCTCAGTGCATGGCCCCGGCCCGCAGTGCCGTCGAGACCTCATCGGCGGCCTCGGCGACGGCGTCCGACAACTGCTGCGCCCTCCGGACCTTGGGGGCCAAGGACCCACCCGCCCACACTGCGATCGGCGGCGACGCGGCGTTGAGCCTGTCCACCACCTCCTGCGCCTTGGCCACCTTGGAGCACAGCGGTACCCCAACGACGGCGGCGCGGGGCTGGAGGGTGCCCGCGGCGGCCTCCCAATCAGCTACCGGAACGTCATCACCGAGGTAGACCACACCGACGCCCAACCGGCGCAGGCACACAGCGAAGGACATCAGGCCCACCTGGTGGTGCGACCCCTCAGGGAGCCCCACCAGCACCTCGGGGCGCTCGGCGTCGGGCAGCTCGTCGTAGACCCGGCCAAGGGCCCGCATGACGCCAGCGCTCGCGAAGTGCTCCTCCGCCACGCTCACCTCGTCGTTCGCCCACGCCTGACCCAGGCGGGCCATCTCCGGCATCAGCCACTTGTCGAGCACCTGCTCCAGCGGCGCGAACTTGAGCGCGCGGTCGAGCACGTCGGCCAGGCTCACGGAGTTGAGGCTTGCGGCCGCGCCCACCAGGTCGGGCCGCGGCGACCGGCCCATCTCGAACCGCTTCTCGGCGTGTTCGACCTTGAGGGCGGGAGCCACACTGCGGGCAGCGACGGAGGCAGGGACGCCGACGTTGACGAGTGCGGCCATGGCGCGCAACCTGGCCACGTCGGCGTCGGAGTAGAGGCGGTAGCCGCCAGGCGAGCGCACCGGATCCACCACGCCGTAGCGGCGCTGCCACATGCGCAGGGTCGTTTCAAGGATGCCGGTGAGCGCCGCGACCTGTTTCACGGTGTATCCGGCGGGCGAGCTGTCCACGGGGGCAGCCTACCAAGGATTGCACAAAGCTTGGACGTAGGAACTAGTCGGGGCGTGACACCTCGATGAAGGCCGGCGCGCACTGGACGCCATCGCAGCCCTCCCAGCAGTCGTCGCCAGCGTGCGTGCACTCCTGCCCCATCACAGGCTGCACCTCGCAGGCGAAGCAGGCACCGTCAACTTCAGCACCGCAGTTGGCACACTTCATGCGGCCAGAGTAACCCCGGCGTGCCCCGACAAGGGGAAGGGGTCAGAGATAGAGGCCCGTGCCGCCGTCGGCTGTGGCGGTGGAGGCGACCGCGTGCAGGTCGCGCTCACGCATCAGCACGAAACTCTTGGCTTGGAGTTCGACCTCAGCGCGGTCCTCCGGGTCGAACAGCACCCTGTCGTCGACCTCCACGGAACGCACGTTCGGCCCGATGGCCACCACCTTCGCCCACGTGAGCCGTCGGCCCATCTGGACAGTGGCTGGGATGAGGATGCCGCCGCCGCTGCGGCGCTCGGTGCCGACCGCATCGACGTCGACGAGCACCCGGTCGTGCAGCATCCGGATGGAAAGGTTGGGTTCGCTCACTTCTCGAGCGCCCGGCGGGCCTGCGTCGCCAGCGTGCGGCGGCCCGCGACCTGCGAGACGGCCACGAAGAACACCACGGCACCGAGCACGGCGCCGCCGATCATCAGGAGGCGGTCGCGGCGCCAGGCGCCCGTGTCGTCCTTGAACTGCGACGTGGCGTGGTCGAACTCCGTCTTGGCGAACTGCTTGACCTGTTCCGCCGATTCCTTCGCGATGTTCTTCGGCTTCATCGACTCGACGGCCTCAGAAGTCGCGTCGGCGAGCTTGGCGCGGTTGGCTGCGAGATCGACGCGGATCTCATCCACGGTGCGGGTGCCCATGCAAGTTCTCCCTCAATAGGTTCTGCGCTGTCCAGCCTAGCGGGATTGACCAAGTGGGGTCATCCAAAGCCGCACTAGACTGGCCCACATGACCGCACGTTTGACCACCGGCACGCCCGCACCCGCCTTCACCCTGCCCGACAGCGAAGGCAACGAGGTATCGCTGAGCGATTTTGCAGGACGCTCGGTCATCCTCTACTTCTATCCCGCCGCGATGACCCCGGGCTGCACCACGCAGGCCGTCGACTTCTCGGCCTCGCTCGACGCCTTCCAGGAGGCTGGCTACGTCGTACTCGGCTGCTCCCCCGACGAGGTGGAGAAGCTGGCCAAGTTCAAGGACAAGTCCGAACTCGGCCTGACCCTGCTGGCGGATCCCGAGAAGAAGGTGCTCAACCTCTACGGCGCCTACGGTCTCCGCAAGCTGTACGGCAAGGAGATCGAGGGCGTGCTCCGATCCACCTTCGTGATCGACGTCGACGACGAGGGCAACGGCCTCGTGCGAGTGGCCCAGTACAACGTCAAGGCGACGGGACACGTGGCGAAGCTGCGCCGCGAACTGGGTGTCTGACCACTTCCTCACCGTCGACGCCGCACCCGGCCGCGGCGTCGACGTCGAACTTGAGATCAAGCGCTCCCGCTTCCTGACCCGCATCCGGCGGGTGACCACGGAGGACGAGGCGCGCGCCGTGATCGAGGAACGTCGCTCCACCCAGTTCGACGCCCGGCACCACTGCTCGGCCTTCGTCCTCGGCGCGGATGCACGCACGGCACGAAGCTCGGACGACGGCGAACCCGCGGGCACCGCGGGCATCCCCATGCTGCAGGTGCTGCAGAAGAACTCGTTGACCGATGTCGTGGCCGTTGTGACCCGCTACTTCGGCGGCATCAAGCTGGGTGCCGGCGGGCTGGTGCGCGCCTATTCCGACGCAGTGGCGCAGGCCGTGGAGGCCGTCGGCGTGCGCACCGTGCAGTTGTGCCGCCTCTACCGGGTGGACGTCGACTTCGCCTCCGCCGGCCTGATGGAGGACCAGTTGCGGGGCCTGGTGCTCCCCTCGGGCGAGGCGCTGGTGGTCGACGGCGTGGAGTGGTCCGACAAAGCCCACATCAAGGTGGCCGTGTCGGCTGGCGCCGAGGATGAACTCAACACCGCCCTGGCCACGCTGTCAGCCGGCACCCTGACCGCCATGCCGGTCGGCGAACGCTGGGTTGGCTAGGGCCGAAAGTACGCGAGAAGGGACTTGAACCCTCACGCCCGAAGGCACAGGAACCTAAATCCTGCGTGTCTACCAATTCCACCACTCGCGCGGGCGAAGCCGATTCTAGCCACTACCCGTACTGGTCGACGACCGGCCTCCCGAGCGGGAACCGCGCAGCCACCACGTAGCCGTAGCCGTATCCCGAACTCTGCGACTCGATCAGCACCAACTCGCCGGCCGTCCAGGACCAACCCGGCAGCGCATCGAGCACGTGCAGCCAGCGCGTCGCCGAGGCGCCGCGGCTGTGCCGGGCGAGCGTCAGGTGGCCCACGAAGCGGGTGCCGTCTGCCTCGATCCCAGCCCTGGAGGCCGCGGCGCGGCAGCTGGCCGAAAGGGCGGCCAACTCGTCGTGCCCGACCGACACCGCCAAACCCAGGACGCGGGCCTTGTCCGGGTTCGGGAAGGCGATGCCGCCCTCGACCCGCACGTCGAACGGCTCCGCCTTCGCGGCAACCTCGGCGAGGTGGTCCTCCAGGTACTCGTCGCGGCCGTCGCCCACCTGCCCCATGAACGCGGTGGTCAGGTGCCACCCCTCCGGCCGCGTCCAGCGCAGCTCCGGATCCGCATCACGCCGGGGTTGAAGGTACTTGTCCAACTCCTGCACCACTTCGGCCGGCGGCAGCACGGCCGTGAACATCCGCTTCGACATGCCTCCACGCTACTTGGCCGCTGCGGCCTTCGTCTGCGGTAACGTCGATCGACAACGAGAGAGGACGACCACGTGGGCCGACTACGAGCTTTCCTGATCAGCATCCCGCAGCGCTTCTGGTTCGTGCCTGCCCTCTTCATCACTGCGGCCATCGTGCTGGCCCAGATCCTCGTCGCGGCAGACAAGTCCGCGCTCGAGTTGCCGGGCTTCGTCAAGAACTTCCTGTTCGCCACCGGCGTCGACGGCGCCCGCGCCCTCCTCTCCGCGGTCGCGGCCTTCCTCGGCGTCGCCGGCACTGCGTTCTCCATCACGATCTCCGTCGTCAGCACCGCATCGACCACCTACGGCCCGCGACTCGTGCGCAACTTCATGCGCAACCGCGACAACCAGGTCGTGCTGGGCGTGCTCACCGCCACGTTCGTCTACACGCTGCTCGTGCTGCGCACCATCCGCTCCCAGTCCGACGACGGCGCTGCCTTCGTGCCCCACCTCGCAGTCAACGCGGCCATCGTCCTGGGCGTGATCGATGTGTTCCTGTTCGTCTGGTTCATCCACCACATCGCCAGTTCGGTGCAGGTGGAGACCATCGCCGACGGCGCCCGCCGGGACTTCCAGCGGGCGGTCGGCCACAACTGGCTCGACCCGGACGGCGACCGCCATGACCGCTTCGACGCCCCCACCGAGGGCGGCGCCATCGTCGCCTCCCCAGTGGCCGGCTACCTGACCCACGTGGACCGAATGATGCTGGCCGACGACGCGGCCAACGCCGACGTGTCCGTGCGGCTGCTCAAGCGGGTGGGCGACCAAGTGGTCAAGGGCGAGCCGATCGCCCAGATCTGGCCCGCCGAGCGCGGCGAGTCGATGGAGGCGAACCTGCGCGACCACCTGCACACCGCGTCGAGCCGATCCACGGACCAGGACGTACGGTTCGCGCAGCAGCAGATCGTGGAGTTGGCCGTGCGCGCGATGTCGCCCGGCACCAACGACCCGTACACCGCCGTCAACGCAATCCAGCAGGTCGCCTCCGGCGTGCTGACTGTGGTCGGGCGCGAGGAGGGGGCCAACGTGATCGTCGACGACGCTGGCGCGCCCCGCCTGTACCTGCGGCCGGTGAAGATCGAGGAGATCGTCGACACGCCGTTCGACCACGTGCGCCCCTTCTCCCTGACCACCCGCATCGTGCTGGAGGCCCTCGTCGACCTGGCGGCCCGCATCCGGGTGGCGGCAGTGGACCCCGAAGTGGCCCAGCGGGCCGAGCGGCACGTCGACACCATCCTCAAGGAGGCGCAACTCGACGAGCGCGACTCCGAGTTGCTGCACGCCTACGTGGAGACCAGCCGCAAGGAGACGACGCTCACTCCCCCGGCTCAGCCCTCCGGGGCGTGAACGCGAGCGGCTCGGGCTCGACCGGCCGCAGCGCCGGGTCGTCGACGGCGAACGTGGCGATCCTGCCAGGTCCGCTGTGCCGCGTCTCGAACCGGACGGTCACCCGCCCCAGGCCTGAGCCCCAAACCCAGCCGCGTCCGTGGTCGTCGTGCTCCACGTCTGCGCCCGGGTAGTAGCCGCCGCGGCCGCGCACTCCGCTGAGCGGCACGTCGAGTTCAGCGGTGGCGTCCCTCGATACGGTCTGCTCGTTCCTCGCAGACCACTCGGGACTCGAGGGGAGGGACTCATCGCCGAAGAGCCGCTCCTGAGCGGCGGTGACGAAGTTGGACACGCCGATGCCCAGCAACCGCACGCCAGGGCTGACGTCCACGTCGGACAGCAGGGAGATCCCAGCCGATCCGATCTCGTCCACGTCGTCGGTGGCCCCGCCGAGGCTGCGGGCGACCGTGCGGGTGGTGAAATCGGCGTAGCGCACCTTGATGGTGACGGTGCGAGCGAAGAATCCGGCCTTGGTGAGTCGTCTCGCGACGTCGACGGCGTCGCGGCGCATGATCTGCTCCAGTTGTGCGCGGTCGGTCAGGTCGACGGCGAACGTGTCCTCGGTGGAGATCGATTTGGGGTCACGCTCGGCGACCACTGCCCGGTCGTCGCGGGCCCAGGCCAACTGGGCGAGGCCCTCCCCCGCCGCCCGCCCGAGTTCGCGGACGAGTTCCCTCTGGTCGGCCGAGCGGAGTTCCTCGACGGTGTGCAGCCCGATGCCGACGAGTCGCTGCTCGGTCGCGGGGCCGACACCGGGGATGGCGCGCAAGGCCATGGGGGCGATGAAGTCGAGTTCGTCGTCGGGGTGGATGATCCGCGCCCCGTTGGGCTTGGCGGCCTCGCTGGCGAGCTTGGCGAGGAACTTCGACGAGCCCACGCCCACCGAGGCGGTCAGCCCCTCGGTGCGGCGTTCAAGTTCCGCCCGGAGCCAGTCGACGCGCTCGGCGAGTTCGTCGTCGGCCCAGCCGCTGGGTTCAAGGTCGACGAACGCCTCGTCGAGGCTGAGCGGCTCCACCCGCGGGGAAACCTCGCGGAGGAGGTCCATGACGATCAGCGACGACGCGCGGTAGGCAGGGAACCTGCCGCCGAGGAAGGCCGCGTGCCGGGCGCGTCGCTTGGCCTCGGCTCCGGACATGGCGGAGCGGACCCCGAACTTCCGGGCCTCGTAGGAGGCCGTCGCCACGACGCCACGCGGCCCGGAACCGCCGACGACGACGGCCTTGCCCCTCAGCGACGGCTTGTCGCGCTGCTCGACGGCCGCGTAGAACGCGTCGAGGTCGAGGTGGAGGATGCGGCGCATGAGTCGAGGTTAGTGGACGCCTGGGGAGCGGACTTCAGGTCGCGCGCCCGCCTGGGGGTTTCGACGCGGTCGCGGCCCTCGTTCCTCGGGCGCGACCGGCTCAACCAGCGTTCGGAGGGGCGGGGGACGCAAGTTCATGATGCGGGGCCGGACGCCTCCCGATCTCCGGCCACTACCTCAATGGTTCAGGCCGCGGAAGGCTGCGGGGGCCCTTCGACGTTCGCTGGCGCTCACGCTCAGGGAAAGGTGGGGCGGTACTGGGTGAAGTCGTAGCCCTGGTGGGGCTCACGGCTGACCTCGGTCCATTCGCGCTGCGAGATCAGCGGGAAAGTGGCGGCGCCCTCGGGCTCCTGGTGGACGTGCGTGATGTCGAGCTCGGTGAGGTACGGCCAGGCGGCCGCGTAGATCTCGCTGCCGCCGCCGATGTAGCAGACCTTCTCGGGCGTCTCCGCGGCCAGGTCGAGGGCTTCGGTGATCGAATGGGCCACCTCGACCCCCTCGTCGGACCAGTCAGGGTCCCGGGTCACGACGATGATGCGCCGGTCCGGCAGCGTGCGGCCGATCTGCTCGTGGGTCCTGCGGCCGAAGATGAGCGTGTTGCCGGTGGTGACCTGCTTGAAGCGGCGGAAGTCCGGCGGGATGTGCCACAGCATGTCCTCGCCGGAGCCGATGACGCCGTTGTCCGCCACGGCCGCGATCGCGACGATCCTCACTGATTCTCCTCCAGCGCCATCAGGTTGCCGTCCAGGTCGTGCTGGGCGGTACCGAGCACCCGCCCATCGAAGGGCGAGACCACCGTGACCTTCATCGTCGGATTGCCCCGCTCCGTGAAGACCAGCTCGATCGTGTCCGCGACGCCCTCCTCCTGGAAGATCCAGATGCTCTCGTCCAAGGCGCGGAACACCATCTCCTGGAGCTGCCCCAACTCGACAGACGGCGGCACCTCTCCCGGGGTCGCCTCACTCACGGTGACGGGGCGGTCAAGCCGCTTGTCGAACGTGCGCAGTTCGCCTGGCGCGCGGGGCGACATCGCCACGCCGGAGGCGCCGGTAGTGTGAGCTTCGAACTGGCTGACGAGGGACAGGCCGCGCTCGTCCAGCGTCGCGAAAGTTTCCTCGAGCACCCCGTAGTCGACCGGCATGGCCACAGAATCCGGCCCCATCGACGCCACCTCGTAGAACTCCCCGGCAGTGGGCGCGTAGCTACGCGCTCCGAAGATGGAGACGCCACCGGCCACCGTCACAACGGCTGCCGCGACCACGGCCCCACCGACGATCAGACCCCGCCGGCCCAGGCTGCGCCCACCCTCGTTGCTCTTGCCGGCGTACCGGGGCCTGGGCAGGCCATCGAAGGCGCGCAGCATCTCACCGTGGGTGGTTGCCTGCAGCAGCAGGTCCCGGCGCGCCTCGAACCCGGCGTCGTCGAGCAGGCCGTCGGCGTAGTGCTGGGCCAGCCGGTCGAGGTAGGCGTCGCGCTCGGGGAAGTGGGCGCGCAGTTCACTCATGGGAGAAGGGTAGCCGAGCAATGGCCTCACACCGCGATGGGCGCCTTGATGGCGGGATGCGGGTCGTAGCCCTCGACGGTGATGTCGGCCAGCTCGAACGCGTCGATCTCGCGCACCTCGGGGTTGAGGCGCAGCGTGGGCAGCGGCCGGAACTCGCGAGAGAGCTGCTCGGCAACCTGGTCGAAGTGGTTGGCATAGATGTGCGCGTCGCCGAAGGTGTGGACGAACTCCCCCACCTGCAGCCCGGTCACCTGAGCGACCAGGTGGGTGAGCAGCGCGTAGGAGGCGATGTTGAACGGCACGCCGAGGAACACGTCGGCCGAGCGCTGGTACAGCTGGCAGCTCAGCACGCCCGGGCCGCCGTCGGGCGACGGCGCGACGTAGAACTGGAACATGGTGTGGCAGGGCGGCAGGGCCATGTCGTCGACGTCCGCGACGTTCCACGCGGAGACGATGTGCCGGCGCGAATCGGGATTGTTCTTCAGCGACTCGATGACCTTGGCGATCTGATCCACGCTCTCCCCCGACGGCGTGGGCCAGGAGCGCCACTGGTAGCCGTAGACCGGCCCGAGGTCGCCGTTCTCGTCGGCCCATTCGTCCCAGATGGTGATGCGGTTGTCGTGCAGCCACCCGATGTTGGTGTCGCCCCGCAGGAACCACAGGAGCTCACCGAAGACGGAGCGGGTGTGGACCCGCTTGGTGGTGAGCAGCGGGAAGCCCTCGCGGAGGTCGAAGCGCATCTGGTGGCCGAACACGGAGCGGGTGCCGGTGCCGGTCCGATCCTGCCGGTCGACGCCGTTGGCCATGATGTGGCGCAGGAGGTCGTGGTACTGCTGCATGTCACAGCCCCTTCAGGTGGTCGACGAACTTGCGCACGGCGATGCCGCGGTGCGAGATCGAGTCCTTCTCCTCGGCGGTGAGCTCGGCGGAAGTGACGCTCATGCCGGCGGGCACGAACAGCGGGTCGTAGCCGAAGCCGTTGTCCCCCACGGGCTGGTCGTTGATGTGCCCGGGCATCCGGCCGTGCCACACGCGGCGGTCACCGTCGGGCGCCACCATGGCCAGGGCACACACGAACCGGGCGGTGCGGCGCTCGGTGGGCACGCCGTCGAGTTGGGCGAGCAGGAGCGAGTTGTTGTCGTCATCGTCACAGGCGGGCCCGGCCCAGCGCGCGGAGCGGACGCCGGGCATGCCGTTGAGCTCGTCCACCTCAAGGCCGGAGTCGTCGGCGACGGCGCAGTGGCCCGTCGCGCGCATCGCGGCCTCGGCCTTGAGGAAGGCGTTGCCCTCGAACGTGCGCTCGGTCTCCTCCGGTTCCGGGTAGGGGTCGACGTCGCGCAGACCCAGCACCTCGACGTCGAGCCCTTCGGCGGCGATGATGCGGCGCAGTTCCTTGAGCTTCTTGGGATTGTTGGTGGCCAGCACCACCTGCGTCGGACGGCTCACGCCAGTGCCTCGCCCTGGATGCGGGTGAGCTCGGCGCAGCCGACGGCACCGAGGTCGACGAGCGCGTTGAGCTCATCGCGGCTGAACGGCACGCCCTCGGCGGTGCCCTGCACCTCGATGAACTTGCCGGAGCCGGTCATCACGATGTTCATGTCGGTCTCCGCCGCCACGTCCTCCTCATAGCAGAGGTCGAGCAGCGCGGTGCCCGCGGAGTTGAAGCCGACGGACACGGCCGCCACGGAATCCGTGAGCGGCTCCCCCTTGAGGGCCTTGAGCCCGCGCAGGTGCTCCACGGCGTCGGCCAGGGCGACGTAGGCGCCGGTGATGGCGGCGGTGCGGGTGCCGCCGTCGGCCTGGAGGACGTCGCAGTCCAGCACGATGGTGTTCTCGCCCAGGGCCTTGTAGTCGACGACGGCGCGCAGCGACCGGCCGATGAGGCGGGAGATCTCGTGGGTGCGGCCGCCGATCTTGCCGCGGATGGATTCGCGGTCCGAGCGGGAATGGGTGGCGCGCGGGAGCATTGCGTACTCGGCGGTGACCCAGCCGAGGCCGGAGCCGACGCGCCAGCGCGGCACGCCGACCGTGACGGAGGCGGCCACGAGCACACGGGTGCGGCCGAACTCGACGAGAACTGAGCCCTCTGCGTGGTCGAGCCAGTTGCGGGTGATGCGCACCTCGCGCAGCTGGTCAGGGGTACGGCCGTCGATGCGGGTTGTCATGGGCTCCAACTTAGCGTCTGTTGAGGGTGTCGTTTCCGGGGTCGAGCACGACCGTGGTGGCGTCGGTGACGAAGCCACCCAACAATCTACGCCCGATGCCCTGGAAGTCGCGGGCATCACCGGTGGTGAGGAAGGTGCGGGTGGCCTCGCGGGGTTCGTGGTGCAGCAGGCCCGCCTGGGTCAGCTGCGAATAGGTGGACTGGGCACAGGTCTCCGCCGACGACACCAGCGTGACACCGGTGCCCAGCACGTAGCCGATCATGCCCTGCAGCAGCGGGTAGTGCGTGCAACCGAGGATGAGGGTGTCGACGTGGGCCTTCTTGATGGGTTCGAGGTACTCCTCCGCGACGCCGAGCAGTTCGTCGCCGCCGGTGATGCCTGCCTCGACGAACTCCACGAACCGCGGGCAGGCCTGCGGGGTGAGCGTGATGTCGGGCGCGATCGCGAACGCGTCCTCGTAGGAGCGCGAGTTGACGGTGGACTGCGTGGCGATGACGCCCACGCGGCCGTTGCGGGTGGCCGCCACGGCACGGCTGGCGGCGGGCAGGACCACCTCGGTGATGGGCACGTCGTAGCGCTCACGCGCGTCGCGCAACACTGCCGAGGAGGCGGAGTTGCAGGCGATCACGAGGGCCTTGACCCCGCGCTGGTGGAGGTGGTCCAGGCCTTCGAGCGCGAACCGCCGGACCTCAGCGATGGAGCGGGGCCCGTAGGGGGCGCGGGCGGTGTCGCCCAGGTAGATGAAATCCTCGTTGGGCAACTGCTCGACCAGCGACCGCAGGACGGTGAGCCCACCGAATCCCGAGTCGAAGACTCCGATGGGCAGGTCGATGTTGGTCACAGGCAGCGAGTCTACTGCCCGTCGTTGGTTGAGCCTGCGAGTTCTACGAGCAGTGTCGAAACCGTCAAGCCCGTCTGACAAGCTTGGCGGTTTCGACCTGCTCGCTGACGCTCCCAGGCTCAACCAACGAGGGGCTCGAACCTCGCCTGGAAGAAGCGCAGGTAGCGCGGCTCATAGACCATCGTGAGGCCCTTGACGGCATCGCGGTGGTCGAAGCAGGCCTTGACCGATTCCGCCACCACGTCCATGTGCGCCTGCGTGTACACGCGACGCGGAATGGTGAGGCGGGTCAGCTCCAGCTTCGGCTTGTGGTTCTCGCCGGTGGCCTGGTTCCGGCCGGCCGACACGATGCCGCGCTCCATCGAGCGGATGCCGGATTCGAGGTACAGCTGCGCAGCCAGCGTCTGCGCCGGGTACGCCTCCTGGTCGAGGTGGGGGTAGAAGTCCTTCGCGTCGAGGAAGATCGCGTGGCCGCCGACGGGCTTCACGAACGGGATGTCCCACTGCTCGAGCAGCATGCCCAGGTAGCGGACCTGCCCGATGCGGCTCAACATGTAGTCGTCGTTGAGCGCCTCGCGGATGCCGATGGACATGGCCTCCATGTCGCGCCCGGCCATGCCTCCATAGGTGTGCAGGCCTTCGTAGACGACCACGAGGTTGCGCGCCTCTTCGTAGAGTTCCCGGTCGTTGGTGCTCAGCCAGCCGCCGATGTTGACCAGCGGGTCCTTCTTGCCCGACATGGTGGCGCCGTCGGTGTGCGAGCAGAACTCGCGCAGGATCTCCGCGATCGGCTTGTCCGCGTAACCCTCCTCGCGCTCCTGGATGAACAGGGCGTTCTCGATGGCGCGGGTGGCGTCGAGGTAGATCGGGATGCCGTGCTTGCTGGTCAGCTCGCGCACGTCGCGCAGGTTCGCCATCGAGATGGGCTGCCCGCCGGCCATGTTCACCGTCGCGGCGACGCAGACGTACGGGATCCGTTCGGCGCCCACCTCGTCAATGAGGGCGGAGAGCTTGTCGAGGTCGATGTTGCCCTTGAACGGGTGCAGCGAGTGCGAGTCGTGCGCCTCGTCGATGATGATGTCGTGGAACGTGGCGCCCGCATGCTCCTGGTGGAACCGGGTGGTGGTGAAGTACATGTTCCCCGGCACGTGGTCGCCGTCCTTGATGAGGCTCTGCGACAGGAGGTTCTCCGCGCCGCGGCCCTGGTGCGTCGGCACCAGGTACTGCCAGCCGTAGCACTCGCGGACGGTCTCCTCGAGGCGGTAGAAGTTCTCGCTGCCCGCATACGCCTCGTCGCCCAGCATCATGCCGGCCCACTGGCGGTCGCTCATGGCGTTGGTGCCGGAATCGGTGAGCAGGTCGATGTAGACGTCGCGCGAACGCAACAGGAAGGTGTTGTAGCCCGCTTCCGCGAGCGCCTGTTCCCTCTCCTCACGCGTGGTCATGTGCAGTGGCTCCACCATCTTGATGCGGTAGGGCTCTGCCCAACTGCGGCGGTCCTGCTGCTGGCCCATCGTGTGGAGGGAGGATGATCGGGTGTGCTGATCAGACATGAGTTCCTTCGGAGGTCTCACTTCCGCGACGCCGGCGCGCGTCCTCGCGTCGACCGGGTGCGGGGGGCGTTGGTGGCTTTCCCCTGCGTGCGATCCTAGGCGTCCGGGCCCACCAAGGGTTCGTAATCGTCAGGATCGAAGGCGGATCCGGTGCGGAGGCAGCGCTCCCGGGAGTCCATGAGGTCCTCCAGGATGTAGCCCATCCACTCGACGAGGTCCGCCAGGCCGGGGTTGGTGGCCACGATGGTGGGGGTGGGCTGCGCAAGGCGCTCGCTGCCGGCCAGCTCGGCCCACCAGAACAGGCGCAGGGCGCCCAAGGTCTTGGCCCAGTCGTCGACATCGCCCAGCTTCACGGGGATGTAGTCGCGGAAGGATTCGATGTTGTCGATGACCTTGCGCGCCGCCGCGATCCGGCTGCGGGTCTGCGCGTGGATGGAGTCTCGCCAGAACTCGTCGGATTGCTTGGCGTCCTCGAGTGCGGCGGGATACAGCCGTGCCAGCCGCGGGTTGGACAGCATCCGGTTGGTGGGGTCGTCGGCCATGTCGGCGACGATCTGCTCGAACGGGTCCTCGCTCTCGGCGGGCAGGAGTCCCTCGAGGTGCTGGGCGTAGAACTTCACCATCGACGCGAGGCCATTGGCGCGGCCGTCCGCGCCGTCGAACTCCCAGACGATGTCGGTCGGGTCAAGCTTCACGACTGCTCCATGGTGGCCCAGAGGTTGTAGCCCTGCATCGCCAACACGTCGCGCTCCATGGCCTCGCGGTTGCCGGACGACACTACGGCCTTGCCGTCGTGGTGGACCTTCAGCATCAGGTCCTCCGCCTTCTCGAGCGAGTACTTGAAGTACTCCTGGAACACGTAGGTCACGTAGCTCATCAGGTTGACCGGGTCGTCCCACACGATGGTGACCCACGGAGTCGCCCCCTCGGGCGCCTCGACGGGCTGCTCGACGACCTCAACCCCTCCTGCTGGTGCTTGGCTCATAGCCCCTACTCTGCCACTACGCTGAAGCGCATGACCACTGCTCTGCTGACCGATCACTACGAGCTGACGATGGTGCAGGCTGCCCTCGACGCGGGCACCGCGAACCGGCGCAGCCTGTTCGACCTGTTCACCCGCCGCCTGCCCAGCGGCCGGCGCTACGGGGTCGCGGCGGGATTGGGCCGCGCCATCGACGCCATCGAGAACTTCCGCTTCGGCGACGAGGAGCTCGGCTTCCTGCTCGGGCAGGGCATCATCAAGGACAACCTGGCGGAGTACCTGGCGAACTACCGGTTCAGCGGCGACATCTGGGGCTACCCCGAGGGCGAGGTCTACTTCCCCGGCTCCCCCGTCCTGTCGGTGGAGGGCACCTTCGCGGAGGCGTGCCTCCTGGAGACGGTGCTGCTGAGCATCTACAACCATGATTCGGCCATCGCCGCGGCGGCCTCCCGCATGACCGCCATGGCCGGGGACCGCGCCTGCGCCGAGATGGGCGCGCGCCGCACGCAGGAGCACTCCGCCGTCGCCGCCGCCCGCGCCGCCTACGTGGCGGGCTTCGCCTCCACCTCCAACCTCGAGGCCGGCCGCACCTACGGCATCCCCACCATCGGCACCGCCGCGCACTCGTTCACGCTGCTGTTCGACACCGAGGAGGACGCGTTCCGCGCCCAACTCGCCGCGCTGGGCGAGGACACCACGCTGCTGGTCGACACCTATGACGAGGAGGCCGCCATCCGCCTCGGCGTCGAGCTGACCGAGGGCCGGCTCGGCTCCATCCGCCTCGACTCCGGTGACCTGGCGATCATGGCCCGCCAGGCCCGCGACCTGCTCGACGACCTGGGCGCCACCGAGACCAAGATCATGGTCACCTCGGATCTCGACGAGTGGCAGATCGCCGCCCTGCAGGGCGCCCCCGTCGACGGCTACGGCGTGGGCACCTCCCTGGTGACGGGCTCCGGCCACCCCACGTGCGGCTTCGTCTACAAGCTGGTCGCCCGCGCGGATTCCGAGGATCCGGACGCGCCGTGGGTGCCGGTGGGCAAGAAGTCGAAGGGCAAGAACACGCTCGGCGGCCGCAAGTTCGCGATGCGCCGGCTCGGCGAGAACGGCCGCGCGGAATCGGAGGTCATCGGCCTCGGCACGCCCCCGGTCAACGACGGCAACGATCGCGAGCTGCTCGTGCCCATCTACGAGAGGGGCGAGCTCGTCCACCACGCCACGCTCGAGGATGCCCGCCGACGCCACCGCGAATCGCTGGCTGAGCTGCCGCTGGCGGCGCGCCGCATCTCCGACGGCGACCCGGCGCTGGAGACGATCATCCTCGACGAGACCGGCGACGTGACGACCAACCCCTACCAGGCCGCACCCGTCGTCACGAACCTCTGAGTGCCGGTCCCTGAGCGGCGCCCCGCGAGCTTGCGAGCCAGGCGACGACGAAGGGCTCCCGCAGCCCGTCTGACAGCTCAACCACCGGGATCAACGTCGAAAAGAGGCTGCGGCGGCCCTTCGTCGTTCGCTGGCGCTCACGCTCAGGGACCGATCTCGGCGGCTGTCGTCAGGGTCACCTGGGGCGGGTAGAGGCCCATCACCTGCAGCGCTGCCGCGTGGTTCTCGGGCGTCGAACCTGCGCAGGCGTCGGTGACCAGCGTGATCGTCGCGCCCGCGTCCGCAGCGGGCAGCACGGTGGAGATCACGCAGCAATCGGTGGACACCCCGGTGACCACGAGCTCCGGCGCCTCCCCGACGACGGGCGCGAGCACGTCCCATTTGCCGAAGGTGGGGGCGTCGAGCACCATCGCCTCCACGTCGGCGAGCTCGTCCACCAGGTCGAAGTATGGGTCGTCCGCGGGGCGGTCCGCGAAGGGCCAGGCGGCCATGTACTCCTGCCAGGACCCCACCCGGGCGCCGGGCTCCGGCGGGATCCAGCGGGTGATGATCGTACGGCCGCGATGCTGGGCGGCCAGGGCCGTGATGTTGGCAACCGCCTCGGGCCACATCGGCGAGCCCCACTCCGAGCCGGGGTCCGCGAAGATCCGCTGCGGGTCGATGATGACCAGCCACGGCCCGTTCACGCGCGCTCCTCCTGGCGGGCGATGGTGCCGCGGCGGGCGATGAGCGTCACGATGAAGCTCAGCACCAGCGCGATCAGCACGCCCAGGTTCGCCCACGGCCACACGCCGTCCCACGCCTCCACACCGTCGACGACGGTGCGGCTACCCAGGCCGAGCGGCTCCAGCAGGTAGCCCTGCCAGTTGGCCCAGGGCGCGTCGCCGGCGAACTGGTTGATCACCAGGCCCCAATCGAGGATGGTGGTGACCACCATGGTGCCGATGGAGACCCAGTCGAACGCGCCGTAGCGGCCGTTGGCGTCGAACAGCGCCTCCTCGTCGTAGGGGCGCTTGCGGCTGACGATGTCGGCGATGAGGATGCCGGCCCACGAGGCCATGGGCACGCCGAGGATGAGCAGGAAGCTCTGGAATGGGCCGAGGAAGTTCGCCGCGAAGAACACCACGAAGATGGTGCCGAGGGTGAGGATCACGCCGTCGATGGCGGCGGCCGCGGGGCGCGGGATGCGGATGCCGAGGCTGAGCAGCGTCAAGCCTGAGGAGTAGATGCCCAGCACGGCGCCGGAGACCAGCGCGAGCACGGCTGTGATCCAGAACGGGATGAGTACCCACACCGGCAGAATCGTCGCGAGCGTGCCGATGGGGTCGTCGGCGATGCCGTCGCTGAGCGCGGGATCCGAGCCGGCCAGCAGCAGGCCGAAGAGCACCAGGATCACCGGGGCAACCGAGCCGCCCAGCGTGTTCCACCAGACGATCGAACCGTTGGAAGCGTCGCGGCGCTGGTAGCGCGACCAGTCTGCCGCGATGTTGATCCAGCCCAGCCCGAAGCCCGTCATGACCATCGTCAGCGCGCCCATCACCTGTGCCGGCGAGCCCGAGGGGATCTGCTGCACCGCGGACCAGTCGATGTGGCTGAACGTCAGGATCATGTAGACGATCGTGATGGCACCGGTGATCCACGTCAGCACCGATTGCATCTTCATGATCGTGTGGTAACCCAGCACGGAGGCCACCACGATCAACAGCGCCACGGCGACCGCGGCGATGACCTTGGTGGTTGTGCCGCCGCCCATGCCGAGCCGGTCGAAGACCGTGGCGGTGGCCAGCACCGCCATGATCGACAGGAAGGTCTCCCAACCGATCGACAGGAACCAGCTGACGATGCCGGGCAGCTTCTGCCCGTGCACGCCGAACGCTGAGCGCGAGATCACCATGGTGGGCACCGAGCCGCGCTTGCCCGCGATGGCGATGATGCCGCAGAGGGCGAAGGAGATGGGGATGCCGATCAGCGCGACGATGAGGCCCTGCCAGAAGGAGACCCCGAAGCCGTAGATGAAGGCGGCGTACCCCATGCCGAACACGGACACGTTGGCGGCGAACCAGGGCCAGAAGAGGTCGCGCGGCCGCGCGGTGCGCTCGGCCTCGTCGATGATGTCGATGCCGTTGGTCTCGATCAACCGGGCCTTGGTGGCCTCGTCGAAGCCGGTTTGAGTGCTAGCGGTCATTGCCGAAGTGTGGCACGCTCAGCCCCAGGTGGCCAGAAACGCGTCGATCTCAGCGGCCGTGGGCGAGTTCGTCGGCCCGTGGCGAGTGACCTGGATGGCGCCGGCGACGTTGGCCCGGCGGCAGGCCTCGACCCATCCCGTGCCGCGCGAGCGCTCGGCCACGAGGACGCCGGTGTGAGCATCTCCCGCGCCATTGGTGTCGATGGGTGTCTGCGGGAAACCAGGCACCTCCGTGGTGCGGCCGTCGGCGCGCACCGCGCAGCCCGCGTCGCCGTCGCGGACGATCGCCACGGCGCCCTCGGGCAGGAGGGCTTGCATCGCGTCCGCGGCCTCGGCCA
>DURG01000016.1 GCA_012837465.1 Propionibacterium sp.
CCGCGGCCTGCCGGAGCGTGCGCTGGAACGGGACCTCCACCAGCGTCTCCTTGCGGCCGTCGGGCAGGTACGCTGTGAGCTCGCGGAGCCGCGCGCCGGTCTGCCGTACGACGGCGCGCCCGGCGTCGGTCTCCACGAGCAGGTTGGGCCCCAGCTGCTCCAAGGACGAGTCCAGCGCCACTTCCTCGAAATCCACATCTCGACGATAGCGTGCATCGGGCTGAGCCGAGGCGCCCCCGTGCATCGCAGACCGTAGGTGTTCTATCGTTCTAGAACAGTAGAGAGGAGGGGGCGTGCTTCCTTACACCGACGGCGCACCGATCTACGCGCAGATCATCGCGCGCATCAAGGCCGACATCGCCACCGGCGCCCTCTCCCCCGGCAGCAGGCTCCCCTCCGTGCGCGACGCCGCCGTCGAGCACCGCGTCAACCCCAACACGATGTACCGGGTGATGACCGAGCTCGAACGCGAGGGGTTCATCCAGGCCGAGCGCGGCGTCGGCTATTTCGTGGTGGATGATCCGGCGCTCACCGACGCGTTGCGGCGCGACGAGGCCTCCAAGGCAGCCGCCGCCTTCCTCGCCCGGATGGACGAACTGGGACTCAGCCCGGACGAAATCGAGGCACTTCTGCACTCCCTCCTGAAAGGCGGTACGCCATGACCACCCTGAGCATCCAGATGCTCCGCAAGCGGTATGGCACGAAGGAGGCACTCAGAGGCGTGACGTTCTCCGTGGAGCCGGGCCGCGTCGTCGGGATTCTGGGGCCCAACGGCAGCGGCAAGACCACACTCCTGAAGCTCATCGCGGGTCTGCTCACACCCACCGACGGCGAGGTTATCGTCGACGGCGGTACCGGCCGGGGGCGACTCCATGAGAATGTCGCCTACCTGCCTGACGCCCCGTCGCTCTACCCCTGGGCGAGCGTGGCAGGATCCGCCGAGCAGCACCGGCGCCTCTTCGCCGATTTCGATCCCGGGGCGTTCGAGGACATGAGAGCGTCGCTCGGCTTGGAGCCGTCAGCGAAGGTGGGTTCGCTGTCCAAGGGTGGCGTGGAGCAGCTGGGATTGGCCCTCACCCTGTCGAGGCGGGCGCTGATCACGGTGCTCGACGAGCCGCTGCTCGGCGTGGACATGCATGCCCGCGGGGAGTTGCTACACGGCATCGTGCGGGGGCTGCGGCCGGACGCCATCGTGCTGATCACCAGCCATCTCATCAGTGATCTGGAGCCGCTGCTCGACGACGTGATCATGCTCCGCGACGGCGAGATCGTGCTGAGTGGGGACGCCGAAGAGTTGCGCGCCAAGTACGGGCTCACCGTCGAGAACATCTACCGGCAGGAGTTGGCGTCATGATCTGGCTGATCGGGATGGAACTGCGGAAGCGGTGGGAGTCGCTGAAGTGGCCGGGCCTCGCGCTCCTGCTCGTGCTGAGCGGGCTGGTCCTGCTGGCGGTGCTCCTGGCCCCGGACGACTTCGCCGAGCTCCCCAGCCGGGCATCCGGCACGGTGGCCATCATGGCCATGGTGAGCGTCATCGTCACCGTCATGGGGTACTACCCCTACGTCGACGCAGCGTGGCGTTTCGCCAACGACTTTCGGGGGCGGCACGCGCCGCTGGAGTTCGGCAGCGCGGTGCCGACCTGGAAGAAGCTGGTGGCCAAGCTCATCGCTTCGGTCACCCTGTATCTCATCGTGATCTACGCGACGGGCTTCCTGATGGTGCTACCGGGTGTGCTGTTGAACGACCGGGCGGCCATCTTCGCGCTCAGGTCGCCACTCGTGGCGCAGGCGGCGGCCACCGTGCTGGTGACCTATCTGGCGGTCAGCATCTACCTGTCGCTGGTCAACCGCACCCGCTGGGCGGGCATCGTTGCGGTACTCGTGGGCGTGTCGCCGGTCTTCCTGTTCGACATGGCCTGGTTCCTCTACTACCTGGATCTGGGTGGCATGCCGTGGTACTTCGACGAGACGACCAGATGGGTGATCACCGGGGCTGCTGCCGCCGTCGGCTTCATCGGTTCGCTCGTGCTGCTGGATCACCAGGCAGACATCTGAGCGAGAATCTCGTCGACGGCGGGGATATCGGCCGGGGCCCACTCGAGGGTGGCCAACTGCGCCTCATCTGCCCACAGCAGGGCGGCGTGTTCGGTGGCGGCGGGGTCGATCCAACCATGGCCTTGGCAGGCATGCCGGTAGGTCCCGTAGCCGAGTGCGGCGGCCTGGCCCCTGAGCGTGAGCGCCAGCGAACGACGAAGGGCCGCCGCAGCCGATCCGAGACCCCCACCCAGGTAGTTGAGGTCATAGTCGCGCTGCGGGAGCCCTTCGTCGCCGCGCGGGGCGCGACGTTCAGGGACCGGTCAGCGGAGGTCGCGCCGGGCGAAAAGCATCGGTCCGATGCCGACCAGCACCGCAGCCGCCGCCAGCAGGCTCACCGGCTGCCACCATTCCAACCCCACCTCCAACGGCGGACCGTACAGGTAGGCCCGGAACGGGGACCACCAGCCGAGCCCCTCACGACCCGCGGCCATGAGCAGTGTGTAGCCGAAGTAGGTCACCACCGCCGCGCCCACCGTGCCCCACACCGTGACGGCCGGGCTCCCGCTCGCCGCAGACAGCAGCAGAGCCAATGCGCCGAAGCACCAACCCAGGCAGGCGAGCAGGAAGCAGGCCGCCCCGATGTGGGCGACGTCGACGTCCAGGCTGCCCAGCGCGACCCCGCCCCAGAGCCCGAGGAACAGGGCCCCGCAGACGATGGCGACGTAGGCTCCAACGGTGGCTGCCGTCGTCCAGTAGACCCGGGCGCGGGAGATCGGGCGCGACAGCAGGCCGGAGAGTCGTCCGGCGCGTTCTTCCCCCGCGATGCCGGCAGCGGCGGCCGCCGTGGCCACGAGGATCACCGCGATCGGGCCCATCATGCCCATGGTCTCGATGTGGAGGAACCCGGCAGGCACGCTCATGTCGCCGCCGCCGAACATCGCCACCATCGATTCGGGGAAGCTGGCGGTGAACTGCGCGAGGTCGGCCTCCATGGACGCATAGAGCGGCCCCATCAGCAGGCCCATGAGCCCCGCCATGATGACGGTGACCACCTGCAGCAGCGTGCGCTGGGTCGCGAACCGCAGGCCGAACAGTGTGCTGCCGCGGCCGGTGGCCGAGAAGAACCGCCCGGCCCCTGGCAGCCCGCGAAGGCGGTCCTTCAGCGCCCCGCCGCCTTGGTGGAGGCGCAGTTCACGTCGCGTGAAACCGGCGATCCCGACGACGAGCAGCAGTGCGGTGCCGCCGAGCAGCAGGGCC
>DURG01000221.1 GCA_012837465.1 Propionibacterium sp.
AGAGCGCGACCGCCTCATGGACGAGGACATGAAGCTCGTCGCCGCCCAGTCGGAGAAGCTGAAGAAGGAAGCCGAAGAGGCCGCCCGCAAACTCGAAGAGGCCCGCAAGCTCGCCGAAGCCGCCCGCCAGGCTGGCCTCGAGGTCGCCGACGTCGAGACCATGAGCGCCGACGACGTCTCCAACCTCACCAGCAAGGGCGGTTCGATGCCGATCAAGCAGAACTACCGCGTGGGTGCCGGCTTCGGCAAGCGCGGCAGCTGGTCGCGCTACCACACTGGCCAAGATTTCGGCGCTCCCACCGGCACCCCCATCTACGCAGCCGCCTCCGGCGTCGTGCTGAGCCCCACCGCTGGTGGCTGGGCCGGCACCAACGTCGTGATCCAGCACGGCAACGGTGGCTCCACGCTCTACGCCCACATGAGCCGCAAGGCCGTGAAGAAGGGCCAGACCGTCAAGGCCGGCCAGCTCATCGGCTACGTCGGCAACACGGGCCGCAGCTTCGGCTCGCACCTGCACTTCGAGTACTACAAGCCGGGCGTGACCCCGGGTGACGTGTACAGCGCGTCGAACCCGATGGCGTTCCTCCGCAGCCTCGGCGTCACCAAGTAGTCGGTCCCTGAGCCTGTTGCCTGCGAGGGACGAGCAGCGCAACAGGTCGAAGGGCCGCCGCAGCGTGTCTGTGGCCTGAAGCACGGCCTGGTTCCGCAGGGTCTGATGGGGGCCCTCCCCGCCCATGTGGATCCCGATCACGTCGGTGGCTGCTCCGGTCCGTGCCACTCCTTGATGCTTAGCTGAAGGGTTGTGTACCGAACTCGGTACGCAACCCTTCAGCCAGTGCTTGCGTCGGTCACCAAGCCGGTCAGAGCTTCTCCATCGGTGCATGCTTGACGCTCAGACGCTTCGTGCCGGCCGAGCCGAAGTCGACGTCGGCGCGCACGTTCTCCCCGCCGCCGGTGACGGCCGTGACCGTGCCCATGCCGAAGCTCGCGTGCAGCACCCTGTCCCCCACCGCCAGGCTCGGGACCGTCTTCAGCGGGCCGCGGCCCGAGCCGAAGCTCTGGATCGACGCCGACGTCTGGCGGTTGCGCGTCGCGGCCGAGCTGGCCCACTGCGTCGTCGCCGAGCCGGTGCGGCGCCAGTCCATGACGTGTGCCGGCATCTCGTCGATGAACCGCGACGCCGGGTTGTAGGCCGGCTGGCCGAACGTGACCCGGACCGACGAGCGGCTGATGTAGAGCCGCTTCCGGGCGCGGGTGATGCCCACGTAGGCCAGGCGGCGCTCCTCCTCCAGCTCGTTCGGGTCCGTCAGCGCCCGCATGTGCGGGAACATGCCCTCCTCCATGCCGGTGAGGAACACCGTGTCGAACTCGAGGCCCTTCGCCGTGTGCAGGGTCATCAGCGTGACGACGCCCTTGCCCTCCTCGTGGTCGGGCACCTGGTCCGAATCGGCGACGAGCGCGATGCGCTCCAGGAACGCCGCGAGGGAGTCATCCGGCTCGGGCATGCCTGCCACGAGGCCGGATTCCGTTGCGTCCTCGTCGTCCAGGTCGATGGTGTTGGCGGCGGCGACGAACTCGGCTGCGACCGAGACGAGCTCGATGAGGTTCTCGATGCGGGTCTCGTCCTGTGGGTCGGTCGACGCCTCGAGTTCGGGCAGGTAGTTCGACTCCTTGAGGATCGAGGTGAGCACCTCGTCGGCCGGCTTGCCGGCGGCCACCATCGCACGGTGGATGTTCATCATGTCGACGAAGCCCTGGATGAGCTTCACCGATCGGCTCGCGAGCCCAGGGGCCTCGTCGGCTCGCTGCAGCGCGTCGAAGAAGGTGATCCGCTCAGCGGTGGCCAACGTCGAGATCGCGGCCTCGGCGCGGTCCCCGATGCCCCGCTTGGGCACGTTGAGGATGCGGCGCACAGAGACG
>DURG01000222.1 GCA_012837465.1 Propionibacterium sp.
CGGCGCCGGCTCCGTGATGATCGGCTCCTGGTTCGCCGGAACGCACGAATCGACCGGCGACCAACTTCTCGACTTCGAGGGGAAGATGTACAAGGAATCCTTCGGCATGGCCTCGGCACGTGCTGTGCGCAACCGCACCCGCGAGCAGTCCGCCTTCGAGCGGGCCCGCGCCGGCATGTTCGAGGAGGGCATCTCAAGCTCACGGATGTACCTGGATCCGCGCCGTCCCGGCGTGGAGGACCTCATGGACTGGATCACCAGCGGCGTGCGCTCCTCCTGCACGTATGCCGGCGCGCGCAGCCTGGCCGAGTTCGCCGAGCGCGCAGTCGTCGGTGTGCAGAGCGGCTCCGGCTACGAGGAGGGCCGCCCGCTCGACCGCAGCTGGTAGGACGGCCACCCGCCGCGTGCTGAGCGCCGCCTAGACTCTGGGCCATGGTGGATGCGCTACGCGGCTTCTTCGGTCTCGACGACGACTTCGTCCGGCCCACCCCTCGCCACCCGTCGATCACCGACATCGGGGTGGCCGCGCTGCTGGGTCTGATCACCGCTGCCCTCGTCCTGGCGTACGCCGACGTGGAGGAGCTCGCCGAGCACGTGGACGTGTGGCCCAACCTGGGCGCCATCCTGATCGCCGTGGTGCTGCTCGCCTACCGCCGCGTCTACCCGTTGCTCTCCATGGTGCTGCTCACGGGCGTGCACTTCATCGCCGCTGGCACCATCTGGCCTCTGATCGCCTCGTTCATGAGCATGCAGGTGATGTACTTCCTGGGCCTGTACACGGCCATGGCGTATGCGAAGCGACGAGACGTGCTCGCGCTGGTTGTGGGCGCGATCCTCCTGGCGATGACGGTGTGGCTGGTGCTGGCCGATTCCTACGCCCGCGCCACCACGCCCGGCGAGTTCCAACCCAACGGCTGGTACTACCTGGCCACCGTGCTGTTGAACGCAGCCTATTTCGGGGCGGCCATGTGGTTGGGCGCCAACGCCTGGCGACAGGCCCTCGACGCCGCGCGGCTCGCCGAATCCCAGGCGCTCGTCCGCGCCCAGGCCGACCAGCTCGCGGAGCAGGCAGTGCTGTCGGAGCGGCTACGCATCGCCCGTGACCTCCACGACTCCGTCGCGCACCACATCTCGCTGATCGGCATCCAGACCGCGGCTGCGCGGCGGGCCATGGAGGCCAAGCCGGAGATCGCGGCCGAAGCCCTCGTCGAGGTCGAGGACATGTCGCGCAACGCAGTCTCCGAGCTGCGCGCGATGCTGGGTTCGCTGCGTGACGTGCAGCCCGCTGCCGGAACCGGTGGCTCGCTCGAGGCGTTGGCGGCCCTCTGCGAGGAGGCCTCCACCGACGGGCTGGCCGTGAGCTACGAGTTGGTGGGTGATCCGGCGGAGGCCGAGGGCCTCACCACCACCCAGTCCGGCGCCCTGCTCCGCATCGCGCAGGAGGCCCTCACCAACGTGCGTCGCCACTCGACCGCAGACAACGCGCGCGTCGTGGTGCGGCTGCACGACGACTCAGCCGAACTCGAGGTGACCGACGACGGACTGCCGCTGCCGCGCACTGCAGGCACCGGCCTCGGGCATGTCGGCATGCGGGAGAGGGTGGCCGCCCTCGGTGGCACCATTGAGATCGGACCGCGGTCGACCCGCGGCTACCGCGTCCACGTCCAGCTCCCCCGAAAGGCACAGCAGTGATCCGAGTCGCCCTCGTCGACGACCAGGCGCTCGTGCGCCGGGCCTTCTCCCTCATGCTCAGCGTGGAGGACGACATCGAGCTGGTGGGCGAGGCCAGCGACGGCGTCACCGCCGTCGAACTCGCGGCCGCCACCAAGCCTGACATCATGTTGATGGACATCGAGATGCCGCGCATGAACGGCCTCGACGCCACCCGCGCGATCCGCGATGCCGGCGACACCCAGGTGATCATCCTGACCACCTTCGACCGCGACGACTACCTGTTCGAGGCCCTCGACGCCGGCGCCGCGGGGTTTCTGCTGAAGAACTGCGAGCCCGAACGGCTGCTGGAGGCCATCGGCACCGTCGCCGACGGGGGCGCGCTGCTGGCCCCGGAGGTCACCCGCCGCGTGATCGAGCAGGCCGTCCAAGGCGGCCATCAGAGCGCCCAGCCCCACCCCGCCGTCGAGCGGCTGACGCAGCGGGAACTCGACGTGCTCGCCGCCATGGCGCAGGGCCGCAGCAACGCCGAGATCGCCGAGGGGCTCTTCGTCAGCGAGGCGACCGTGAAGACCCACGTATCCAGTTGCCTTTCCAAGCTCGGGGTGCGCGACCGGGTGCAGGCGGTCATCTTCGCGTTCGAGCACGGGTTGACCCGCCCTCATCCGAAAGGCTGAGGAAGCGACCGGCTGATTTCGCCCGGCTGGCCGATGTGACCTGAGCCACTGTTCCGGCAGGCTTGAAGCATGCTCGAAGTCAGATCAGTCACCCGCAGGTTCGGGGAGCTCACCGCCCTCAACGACGTCTCGTTCACGGTTCCCGACGGCCGCTTCACCGGCTTCGTCGGCGGCAACGGCGCGGGCAAGACCACCACGATGCGCATCATCATGGGCGTGCTCGCCCCCACCAGCGGCGAGGTGCTGTGGGAGGGGCAGCCCATCACGGCGCGCGACCGCGCCGAGTTCGGCTACATGCCCGAGGAGCGCGGCCTCTACCCGAAGCAGCCGATCCAGGCCCAACTCGCCTACCTCGGCGAACTGCACGGCATGCCCCACGCCGACGCCAAGCAGGCCGCTGGGGAACTCCTTGCCCGCTTCAACCTGGGCGACCGCACCAAGGACAAGCTGGAGAAGCTCTCGCTGGGCAACCAGCAGCGCGTGCAGATCGCCGGCGCCGTGATCGCCTCCCCCAAGGCGCTCATCCTCGACGAGCCGTTCAGCGGGCTCGACCCCGAGGCCGTCGACGAGATGTTCTCGCTGCTGACGGAGTTCACCAAGCGCGGCGTGCCCGTGCTGTTCTCCTCGCACCAGCTCGAGCTCGTCGAGCGGCTGTGCCACCAGATCGTGATCCTCCGCAAGGGCGAACTGATCGCCGCGGGCACCGTCGACGAACTGCGCAACGCGGGTCCGACGCACCACCGAATCCAGGCCGGCGCCGACCTCGGCTGGCTGCGCGGCGAGCCCGGAGTCACCGTGATCGACCTCGACGGCCCCAACGCGGACGTCGCGTTCGCCGACGAGGGGGTCGCCCAGCGGGTCCTGGCCGACGCCATGGGGCGCGGCTCCGTCCATTCCTTCGGGCCGATCGTCCGGCCCCTCAGCGACTACTACCGAGAGGTGACCCGATGAAGAACCGCACCACCACTCCCCCGTGGCTGATCGTCGCCAAGCGGGAGCTCATGGTCCAGCTCACCGACAAGGCGTTCTGGATCGGCACCCTCACCACCATCGGCCTCGTGGCCCTCGGCTTCCTGTTCACCAGCCTGTGGGGCCCCGGCAACGGGGAGCCCTCCAAGATCGCCGTCTCCAGCGACGAGGCCGCACAGATCATCACCGTGGCCCAGGAGCAGGGCCTCGACGTCGAAGCCCTCCGGGTGCCCGACGGTGAACAGGTCACGGCCGTCGAGAACGAGGATGCCAGCGCCGCGCTGACCCACGAGGGCGAGGCCGGGTGGACGCTCACGGTGCTCGACGCGATGGACGTCCAGGACCTCCGCCCCGCCGTCGAGAGCCACCAGATGTCGGCCAACGCGGCCGAGCACGGCCTGGACATCGAGGAGCTACGGGCCGGCACGAACCTCGAGTTGGTCATCCTCTCCACGGAGGAGACGCAGGGCGTCGCCATCCTGATCGCCACCATGGGGTTCGCGATCCTGTTCATGATGTCGGCCATCACCTACGGCATGCAGATCGCCAACTCGGTGGTGACGGAGAAGGAATCGCGGATCGTCGAGATCCTCGCCGCCGCGATCCCAACCCGCCAGTTGCTGATCGGCAAGATCGTCGGCAACACGATCCTGGCCCTCGCGCAGGTGATCCTGATCGCGACGGCTGCGCTCGTGGGGCTGTCCATGACGGAGTGGAGCCAGTTCGTCGGCATGATCGCGCCGGTGGCCGGCTGGTTCGCGCTGTTCTTCCTGGTGGGCTTCGCCTCGCTCGCCTGCCTCTGGGCGGCGGCCGGCGCGATGGCCACCCGCCACCAGGATCTGTCGCAGACCACCACCCCGCTGATGATGATCATCATGCTGGTCTACATGTCCGGCTTCTTCGCACAAGGCAAGGCGGCCGAGATCCTGAGCTATGTCCCGATCGCCTCGACGGTCTCGATGCCCGGCAGGCTACTCAGCGGCGAGTCGACGTGGGTCGACGCGCTGATCGCCCTGCTGCTATCCGTGGCCTTCATGGCGGTGGCCGTCTGGCTCGGCTCGAAGATCTACCGGAGGGGCCTCCTGCAGACCGGTTCGGTGATGTCGTGGAAGGACGCACTGCGCAAAGCTGCCTGAGAAAAGCTTGAGAACCTCAAGTTGACCCTGAGTTCGGAGAATGGGCTGGTTCAAGCGGGCCGGCCCATTCTTCGCACCCTCTCACAGGGCGTGACCTGAGAACTACTCAGGTGAGAGGAGCGATATCTGTCCACAACCGCCGCCCGATTGACTCACCCCCCGAGGGGGGGCTAGTGTGAGCCAGGATGTTGTGATGCTTAGGTGAGCTTTGCGACGAAACTCAGATTGGGGATCACCGGCTGTGGAGGAGGCCCCTGCGGAGGCCGTTGTCGATGAC
>DURG01000223.1 GCA_012837465.1 Propionibacterium sp.
CCCGCGACTTCCCGCGCCTGAGCGTCAAGACCCGTCCCGAGCTGGTGGCCTTCGGGGCGCCCGGGATCGCCGTCGACGCCGACGGCGTGGTGGGTGGGGGAGGGCGGCTCACACCCGAGGAAGTGGACGCGTTCGTCGCCGCGCACCCCGAGGCGGTGTTCTTCGACGGGCGCAACCGCATTGAGGCCGAGGTGGGCCGGTTCGACGGCGCCGTCGTCCCCGACGTCGTCACCACGCACGACTTCCTCCCCGAACTCGACTCCGGCAAGTACGACCACCTCAAGCAGCGCCCCGTCATCACCTACTGCACCGGGGGCGTGCGTTGCGAGATCCTCAGCAAGCTCATGCTGGAGCGCGGCTTCGAGGAGGTCTACCAGGTCGATGGCGGCATCGTGCGCTATCTCGAGCGGTTCGGCGCCACCTCGCACTGGAAGGGTGCGCTGGCGGTGTTCGATGGTCGTGAAACGGTGGCCCCCGAGGGCGCCGAGCACATCGGCACGTGCCACTGCTGTGGCAGTGCGACGTCGCGGCTCCAGAACTGCGCGGACCTCGCGTGCCGGGTGCGGCTCGTGACGTGCGACACCTGCGGGGAAGGAACCGTGGCCTGCGACCTGCACGCCGAACCTCAGCCAGCGGACAAGTAGCCAGCAGGGGCTAGCGGACGGGAAGAACCACGACGGCACCCCGGTCGGCGGGGGCCAGCGCCGGGGGCAGCCCTCCGTCGAACGTGGCAAGCACCGCACCGTGCGTGCGGGCGATGGACACCAAGTGGAAGTCCGTTACCTGGCGGTGGCCGCCCAGCGGTTGAAGATCCACGGCGCCGTCGACGATGGAGGCCGTGTCCGGAAGGAATGCCCATCTCGGGTCTGCCCGCATCAGCCGCAACTGGGAGATCACTTCACCCACCTGATGCCCGCGAGCGCCGACGGCAGGGTTGAGCATCAGCCTGAGGAAGGAGCTTTCCGTCACGGGCGTCGTGGCCCAGCGCTGCATCACCGCCAGCGCGCGGTGGGCGTCCTCATGATGCTGGTGGGTTCTCAGGGCCAAGGCCACCAGCACGTTGACATCGAGCAGGTGTGTCTCTGCACTACTCATCGCGGTGCGCCGCCACGAGCTCGTCCGTGACGAGTGGGCCATCGATGAAGACCGGGAATGAGGCGTAGGAAACGTCCGCCAGCCCAGCAGGCTGGTCCGTCGGTGCAGCCGGCAGGAGCCCCTTCAGCGCCAGCTCCGAGACCGCCTTGCCCAGGGAAATGCCTCGGGCAGCGGCCCGCGACCGGGCAGCGGCCAGCACCACGTCGTCGATCTCCAAAGTGGTCCGCATGATCGCATCATAGCATCACCGCATCGAGTCTCTCGATACGCCCGCTCCTTCCTCGCGGGCACTCGGGACTCAGCCACTGGCTAGGCTTTGACCCATGAACCTTGCGAGCCTGCTGATGGAGATCATGGACATCGAGTCCGTCTCGGGCAACGAGTCGGCCCTTGCCGACTGGGTGGAGGCCCGGCTCACTGCCCTGCCGCACCTCGGGGTCCATCGGGACGGCGACTGCATCGTCGCCCGCACCACCCTGGGCCGCGCTGAACGCGTGGTGATCGCCGGGCACCTCGACACCGTGCCGGTGGCCGGCAACCTTCCCTCGCGCTACGTCGAGCATCCCGACGGCGACCGGGTCTGGGGCAGGGGTGCCTGCGACATGAAGGGTGGCGTGGCCGTCATGCTCCACCTCGCTGAGCAGCTCATCGCGCCCAACCGCGACATCACCTGGATCTTCTACGACAACGAGGAGGTGGAGGCCACCCGCAACGGGCTTGGCCGCCTCTCCCGCAACCGACCGGACCTCCTCGAGGCGGATTTCGCCGTTCTCATGGAGCCCACCTCCGCGCACATCGAGGGCGGCTGCCAGGGCACCATCCGCGTGGAGTTGACGACGGCGGGCACCGCCGCCCACAGCGCCCGTGCCTGGATGGGCCACAACGCCATCCACGACCTCGCGCCGGCGTTGCAGACCCTGGCGGAGTACCGCTCCGAGGAGATCGAGGTGGACGGCTTGGTCTACCGAGAAGGACTCAACGCCGTGGCCATCAGCGGCGGCATGGCCTCCAACGTCATCCCGCCCGAGGCCACCCTCACGATCAACTACCGCTTCGCGCCGGACAAGCTGGGCGACGAGGCGCTCGCCCGCCTGGGGGAGTGGTTCACCGGCTACGAGCTCAAGGTCACCGACCTCTCGCCAGCGGCCCGCCCCGGGCTCCACCTCCCGCTGGCCCAGGAGTTCGTGGCCGCCATCGGCGAGCCGGCCGGTCCCAAGTACGGCTGGACCGACGTGGCCCGCTTCTCCGCGCTGGGCGTGCCGGCCGTCAACTACGGGCCCGGCGACCCGGCCTACGCCCACCGCGACGATGAATTCTGCCCAGTGTCCGACCTAGAAAAGTGTGCAGCGGGAGTCACCCGCTGGCTCGACCCAGCCAAGGAGAACAGCTGATGACCGAACCCCGCCCCCGTGACCTGCATCCCGGCAAGCGCCGCCGGCAGGGCCCCATCGTCCTGCGCGGCGAGGAGATGCGCCAGCCCATGGCGGACCGTGCCCTGCTGGAGGACAAGGACCAGAAGGCCTGGAACCAACGCGACCCGTGGCGCGTGCTGCGCATCCAGTCCGAGTTCGTCGACGGCTTCGACGCGCTCTACGACCTGCCACCGTCGGTCAGCATCTTCGGCTCCGCCCGCACCAAGCCCGGCGACCCCATGTACGAAGCCGGCGAGGAACTGGCCCGTCGGCTGGTGAAGAAGGGCTTCGGCATCATCACCGGCGGCGGCCCCGGCATCATGGAGGCCGGCAACAAGGGGGCCATGGAGGCCGACGGCTGCTCCGTCGGCCTCGGCATCGAACTCCCGCACGAACAGGGCCTCAACGAGTACATCACCCTGGGCATCAACTTCCGCTACTTCTTCGTGCGCAAGACGATGTTCCTCAAGTACAGCCAGGGCTTCATCACCATGCCGGGCGGCTTCGGCACGCTGGACGAACTGTTCGAGGCGCTCACCCTGATCCAGACCGGCAAGGTCACACACTTCCCGATGGTGCTCTACGGCACCGAGTACTGGACCCCGCTGATCGACTGGGTGAAGGGCACCGTGCTCGGCGGCGGCTACATCTCGGAGGGCGACCTCGACCTGGTGACCGTCACCGACGACATCGACGAGGCCGTCGAGGCCATGGGCGAACCCGGGCAGTTCGGGACGGTCTAGCGCATGTGGCTCGCGATCGGTGCGGTCGCCGTCGCGGTGCTGGTGGCGGCGGCCTTCGCCGGGCTGGGCAGGTTCGGTGAGATGCCGCAGCACCCGGTCAACGACCGGCCGAAGGGGCGCGTGCCGGCCGGCCCCGTCACGCAGGAACTGCTCGACGAACTGCGCATCCCACTGGCCAGTACCGGCTACCGAACCGCCGAGGTGGATCGGTACCTGGGCGAGGTCGCGGCCGGCGTCGCGGCGCCGGCAGGGGAGACCCGGTTCGAGGTCGTGCGGCGCGGCTACGACATGCAGGTCGTCGACGAGTTGATCGAGCGAGTCAGGCCGTTCCAGCCGCCGTCCACCCCTCTGGGTGAGGGTGTCGACAGCCCATCGGAGGGCCCGGACGGCGCATTCACGCGTCCGGCATTGCCGCCCCAGCCGGGCACGAATTTGGATGATGCGGAATAATGGGGGTCAACCGCAGTTCATTACCGAGAGAATGAGGGTTGCAGATGGCAGCGATGAAGCCCCGCACCGGCGACGGTCCGATGGAGGTCACCAAGGAGGGTCGCGG
>DURG01000224.1 GCA_012837465.1 Propionibacterium sp.
GAGGAGGGGGAGTTCGGTGGGGCTGTCTGTCATGCTGCGGGGGCCCTTCGTCGTGGCTGGCTCCTTCGTCGCACCGCCACGCTCAGGGACCAAGCGACGACGAAGGGCAGGGACCAGTCAGGCGTTGCCGTGGAAGGTGCGCGAGAGGACGTCGCGCTGCTGGTCCTTGGTCAGCTTCACGAAGTTGACGGCGTAGCCGGAGACGCGGACGGTGAGGTTCGGGTAGTTGTCCGGGTTCTCCATCGCGTCCTCGAGGGTTTCGCGGTTGAGCACGTTGATGTTCGCGTGGAAGAGGCCCTGCTGGTGCGCGCGCTCCTCGCGGGAGGCCTTCATCGAGGCCAGGCGCTCATCGAAAGTCTTGACAGCCATGGTGATGTCTCCTTAGTTCTCGGGCACGAAGCCGGCGTCGAGCAGGCCGACGAGGTTGCCCACCTGCTCGTCCTTGTCGCGGCCAAGGCCGGACGGGGTGATGGTGTTGGTCAGGGAGATACCGTCGAGGGCATCGTGGTAATCGAGCTTGCCCACCGAGAGCATCGAGGCGAGCATGCCGTGCGAATCTGCGCCGTTCTCCGGGTTCGCGCCCGGGGCGAACGGTGTGCCCGCCTTGTGGCCCGACGGGAAGGCGCCGGTGTTGCGCCCGTAGACCACGTTCGAGGTGATCGTGAGCACCGACTGGGTGGGCATCGCGTCGCGGTACAGCTCCTGCGCGCGGATCTTCTGCATGATGGTGTGCACCACCACCGCAGCGATCTCATCGGCGCGGTCGTCGTCGTTGCCGTAGCGGGGGAAGTCGCCCTCGGTGAGGTAGTCGACGATGAGGCCGCTGTCGTCGCGCACGGGTGTGACCTTGGCGTAGCGGATGGCCGACAGTGAATCCGCGACGATGGACAGGCCGGCGATGCCGCAGCCCAGCGTGCGCAGGATCTCGGAATCGTGCAGCGCCATCTCGATCGACTCGTAGGCGTACTTGTCGTGGCAGTAGTGGATGATGTTGAGCGCCTCGACGTAGGTGGCCACCACCCAGTCGAGCATCTGCTCGTAGCGGTGCCACACGTCGTCGAAGTCGAGTGGGCCGTCGCCCTGCACGGGCTCGTGGCCCTCGACGATGAGCTTGCCGCTGACCTCATCACGGCCGCCGTTGATGGCGTAGAGCAGGCCCTTGGCGGCGTTCATGCGGGCACCGAAGAACTGCATCTGCTTACCCACGCGCATGGGGGACACGCAGCACGCGATGGCCGCGTCGTCGCCCCAGTAGTCGCGGATGCGGTTGTCCGCCTCGTACTGCAGCGAGCTGGTCTCGATCGAGATCGCGGCGCAGAACTCCTTGTAGCCCTCCGGCAGCGCCGGATCCCAGAAGATGGTGATGTTCGGTTCCGGGGCGGGGCCCAGGTTACGCAGCGTCTGCAGCAGGCGGAACGAGGTCTTGGTGACCATCGAGCGGCCGTCCTCGCCGAGGCCCGCGTCGGACCAGGTGGCCCAGTAGGGATCACCGGAGAAGATCTGGTCGTAGTCGATGGTGCGCAGGAACCGTACGATGCGCAGTTTGATGACCAGCGCGTCGATCATCTCCTGCGCGTCGGTCTCCGTGATGGTGCCGGCGGCCAGATCGCGCTCGAAGTACACGTCGAGGAACGCCGAGAGGCGGCCGATCGACATCGCGGCACCGTCCTGGCTCTTGATCGAGGCCAGGTAGCCGAAGTACGTCCACTGCACGGCCTCCTTGGCGGTGCTGGCGGGCCGCGAGATGTCGAAGCCATAGATCTCGCCGAGCGACTTGAGCTTCTGCAGCGCCTTGATCTGCTCGGCGTGCTCCTCGCGGTAACGCGCCCAGTGCTCCGAAAAGCCCTGATCAGCGACGGCGTCCTTGGCCTGCTTCTTCTCCTCGATGAGGGCGTCCACGCCGTAGAGGGCCACGCGGCGGTAGTCGCCGATGATGCGGCCGCGGCCGTACGCGTCGGGCAGACCGGTGATGATGTGCGACGAGCGGGCCGCGCGGATGCGGGGGGTGTAGATGTCGAAGACCGCATCGTTGTGGGTCTTGCGGTACCTGGTGAAGATCTCCTTGATCTGCTCGTCGGGCTTGGCGCCCGCCTCGCGCAGGGCCGTTTCCACCATGCGCCAGCCGCCGTAGGGCATCATGGCGCGCTTGAGCGGCACGTCGGTCTGCAGGCCGACGATCACGTCGTCGTCCTTGCAGATGTAGCCGGCGGGAAACGCGTCGATGTCGGCCGGGGTCTCGGTGTCGACGGCGAACACCCGGTTGCGGCGCTCGGCCGAGAGGTAGTTGTCCTCCAGGCGCTGCCACACGTCGAGGGTCTTCTTGGTGGGGCCGGCCAGGAAGGCCGCGTCGCCGTCGTAGGGGGTGTAGTTGCGCTGCACGAAATCGCGCACATCGATGCGCTCACACCACGCACCCTCGGAGAATCCGTCCCACTCAGTGGGGTTATCGACCAATGTCTCTCTGGCTACGTTCAACGTCACTCGCCTGAGTTTACGACGAAATGTAGGACGAAGCGAAATGAGCAAAACCATTGCGCGATCAGTGCCGTTGTGAGCGGATCGCGGGGTCATGGCGCGCCCCGTTGGGGGAAATGGACATCAGGACCGTTCACTTGAGGTGTGCCGTCTCATCGGCCATCTGCTTGCCCCCCTCACGCAGGTGGCGCGATGGCCGGCAGCGATAGGATGGCGGCCATGAGTCACGTTCTTGCCGCCGTCGCTTGGCCCTACGCCAACGGCCCCCGCCACATCGGACACGTCTCGGGCTTCGGAGTTCCCTCCGATGTGTTCTCCCGGTACATGCGCATGGCGGGCCACGACGTGCTGATGGTGTCTGGCTCCGACGAGCACGGCACCGCCATCCAGGTGAAGGCCGACGCCGAGGGCCTCACCGCCCGGCAGACGGCGGACAAGTACCACGCGCAGATCGTCTCCGACCTGCAGGGCCTGGGCCTCAGCTACGACCTGTACACCCGCACCACGACGCCCAACCACTATCACGTGGTCCAGGAGATGTTCACCGCGCTGTACGAGAACGGCTACATCGTGGCCAAGACGCAGATGGGCGCCATCTCGCCATCGACGGGGCGCACGCTGCCCGACCGCTTCATCGAGGGCACCTGCCCACTGTGCGGCTACGACAACGCCCGCGGCGACCAGTGCGACAAGTGCGGCAACCAACTCGACCCGGCAGACCTGATCAACCCGAAGTCGAAGGTCAACGGCGAGACCCCCGGCTTCGTCGAGACCGAGCACTTCTTCCTCGACCTGCCCAAGCTGGCCCCGGCGTTGACCGAGTGGATCGACACCCGCGAGGACTGGCGCCCCAACGTGCTGAAGTTCTCCCACAACCTGCTCAAAGAGATCCGCGAGCGCGCCATCACCCGCGACCTCGACTGGGGGGTACCCGTCCCGCTCGACGGCTGGCGCGACGCCCCCATGAAGCGCATCTACGTGTGGTTCGACGCCGTGATCGGCTACCTGTCGGCCTCCATCGAGTGGGCCAAGCGCTCAGGGGACCCGGATGCCTGGCGCAAGTGGTGGAACGACGACGCCGCGCGCAGCTACTACTTCATGGGCAAGGACAACATCGTCTTCCACTCGGTCATCTGGCCCGGCATCCTGCTGGGCGCCAATGGCCAGGGCACCGAGGGCGGCACCATCCGCGAGGAACTCGGCGAACTTGAGCTCCCCACCGAGGTGGTCAGCTCCGAGTTCATGACCATGAAGGGCTCGAAGGTCTCCAGCTCGCGCGGCGCCTCGATCTTCGTCGGCGACTTCCTCGAGGAGTTCGGCCCGGATGCCCTGCGCTACTACATCGCCGTCGCCGGGCCGGAGAATCAAGACACGGACTTCACCTGGGAGGAGTTCGTCCGCCGCATCAACTTCGAGCTTGCCAACGAATGGGGCAACCTCGTCAACCGCTCCATCTCCATGGCCCACAAGAACGTCGGCGCCATCCCGGAGGCGGGCGACTTCACCGACGCGGACCTGGCGCTGCTCAATGCGTCGAAGGACGCGTTCCTCACCGTCGGCGACCACATCGCCGCGCGCCGCTTCAAGGCCGGCATCACCGAGGCCATGCGCATCATCGGCCTGGCGAACAAGTACATCTCCGACATGGAGCCGTGGAAGCTCAAGGACGACCCGGCCCGCCGCGACACCGTGCTGCACGTCGCGCTCCAGGTCATCTCGGATTGCAACACGCTGCTGACCCCGTACCTGCCGCACTCGGCGCAGAAGATCTTCGAGGCGCTCGGCAACGAGGGTGTGTGGGCCGCGCAGCCCGAGATCGTCGAGGTCACCGACGGCGACCTGACCTACCCCACGCTGCAGGGCGACTACACGTCACAGGAGGCCGTGTGGCAGTCGCGCCCGATCGTGCCCGGCACCCCACTGCAGAAGCCCACGCCGCTGTTCACCAAGCTCGACGAGAAGCTTGGCGAGACCGGCCCCGCCTTCGCCCCCGTCAACGCCGGTTGAGCCGGCGCGCTCAGCGCGCCGTGTCGAAGCCGGGTGAAGTTCGACGCTGGGTTGTCTGAATTCTCACCGGGTTTCGACACGGTCGCGCTCCTCGTTCCTCGGAGGCGACCGGCTCAACCAGCGTGAGAGGCGACCGGCTCAACCAGCGTGATGGGCGACCGGCTCAACCAGCGTGATGGGCGACCGGCTCAACCAGCGTGAGAGGCGACCGGCTCAACCACCGCAGTGAAGGTACTATGCGCTGCGGGGCGCTCACGCTCAGGGACGGCTAGCGGCGGAAGGCTGCGCGGAGTTTCTCCCGGTGCACCGCGGCGACCGCGGTGAGCGGGATCCCCGCAGGGCAGACCTCGACGCACTCCCCATAGCTGGAGCACGGGCCGAACTCGCCGTCGAGCTGATCGACGACGGCGCCAGCGCGCCGGGTGCGCTCCAGCTTCCCGTGGGGGAGCAGCGCCAGGTGCGCGAGTTTCGCGCCGGCGAACAGGTGCGCCGCCCCGTTGGGGCAGGCCGCGACGCAGGCGCCGCAGCCGATGCAGGCCGCGAAATCCAGCGCCAGCTCCGCGTCGTCGTGGCCGATGAGCAGGTCGTCGGCGTCCGGAGCGGTGCCCGTCGTGACGTCGACGTGCCCGCCGGCCTGGATCAGCCGGTCCAGGGAGGAGCGGTCGACCACCAGATCCCGCACGACGGGGAACGCGGCCGAGCGCAACGGCTCGATCCTGAGCTTCAGCAGTGACCCCAAATCTAGATTTGCGCTCGCAGACGAACCCGAATCTAGATTTGGGCTCCCTCCCCGCCCCGGCCCGAACGCCCGCAGGTGCTGGCGGCACGACGGGGTCTGCGGCACCGGACCGTGTGGCGTGTCGTTGACCGTCACACCACAGGCTCCGCAGGCGCCCTCGCGGCAGTCCGACTCGAACTGGATGGGTTCGACCCCGCCTTCGGCGAGCTGGTCGTTCAGCCTGTCGAGCAACTCCAGGAGGCTCATCTCGGGGGTCGCGTCCTCGACGACGTGCGTCTCGAAGCGGCCGTCCGCCTCGGGCGAATCCTGCCGCCAGACCTCGATCTCAACCCTCATCGGTAGTTCCTCACAGCCAGCGGCACCAAGTCGAACGTGAGCTCCTCCAGGTGCCTGATGTGTGCGCCGTCCGCAGTGGTCTCCCACGCGGAGACGTTGCACCACTTCTCGTCGTCGCGCGCGGCCTCGCCGTCGGGCAGCGCGTACTCCTCGCGGTAGTGCGCGCCGCAGGACTCGGTGCGGTCCAGCGCGTCGAGCACCATCAACTCCGCCAACTCCAGGAAGTCGGCGACCCTGCCCGCCTTCTCCAACTCCTGGTTGAGCCGGTCCGCCGGGCCCGCGACCCTGACGTCGCGCCAGAACTCCTCGCGCAGCGCGACGACCTTCTCGCGCGCCTCGCGCAGACCCGCGTCGGTGCGGGAGACGCCGACGCCTTGGTAGAGGACCTCGCCCAACCGGCGGTGGAACTCGACGGGGCGCACGGTGCCGTCGTTCGTGCTCAGCCGCTGCACGCGGGCCTCGACCTCCCGCATCGCCTGCACCGCTTCCGGCGCGTCCAGGTCGATGGGCTCAGACCCGACGAGCGCGGCCAGGTAGTTGGGCACCGACAGGGGCAGCGTGAACCAGCCGTCGACGCACGCGCTCAGCAACGAGTTTGCGCCGAGCCTGTTCGCGCCGTGGTAGTTGTGGCCAGCCTCACCGCCGACGAACAGGCCGGGAATGGTCGTCATCTGGTCGTAGTCGCTCCACAGCCCGCCCATGGTGAAGTGCGCGCCGGGCGCAATCCGCATGGGTTGGGTGTAGGGGTCTTCGCCGGTGACGTCGAGGTACATGTCGAAGAGGTTGCCGTAGCGCTCCTCGATGGTGTCGCGGCCGAGCCTGGCGATGGCGTCGCGGAAGTCGAGGTAGACCGAGTTCCTCAGCGGGCCGACGCCACGGCCGGCCTCGATCTCGTCCCTCGCAGCACGCGAAGCGATGTCGCGCGGCGTGAGGTTGCCGAAGGCGGGGTAGCGGCGCTCGAGGTAGTAGTCGCGCTCCTCCTCGGGGATGTCGCCGGGGGCACGGTTGTCGCCCGGGCGCTCGGGCACCCAGATGCGGCCGTCGTTGCGCAGCGACTCGCTCATCAGCGTCGTCTTCGACTGCCACTTCGAGCTGACCGGCAGCGCCGTGGGGTGGAACTGCACGAACGATGGGCTGGCGAACAGCGCGCCGCGGCGATGCGCGCGCCAGGTGGCCGTCGCGTTGGAGTTCATCGCGAGCGTCGAGTGGAAGTACACCGAGCCGTAGCCACCAGTGGCCAGCACGACGGCGTGCGCGGGCGTGAAGTCGACCTCGCCCGTCACGAGGTTGCGGCTCACGATGCCCTGCGCCCTGCCGTCGGCGACGACGAGGTCGAGCATCTCGGTGCGCGTATGGAGGTTGACGGTGCCGCGGGCCACCTGCCGCAGTAGCGCCTGCGCGGCGGCGACCTGCAACTGCTGGCCGGTCTGGCCGCGCGTGTAATAGGTGCGCGAGACCTGCACGCCGCCGAACGAGCGGGTGGCCAACTGGCCGCCGTACTCGCGGGCGAAGGGCGCGCCGATGGCCTGCAGATGGTCGATGACGCGCACCGACTCGCTGGCCAGGCGCACGACGTCGGCCTCGCGGCCACGGAAATCGCCGCCCTTGATGGTGTCGATCACGAAGCGGGCCAGGGAATCGCCGTCGACCTTCCGGGCACGCGCGGCGTTGATGCCGCCCTGCGCCGCGACCGAGTGGGCTCGCCGTGGCGCGTCGTGGAAAGTGAAACATTCGACGTTGTAGCCGAGTTCGCCCAGCGCGGCGGCGGCGCCGGAGCCGGCGAGGCCAGTACCAACGACGATGACCGTCATCCTCCGGCGGTTGGCCGGGCTGACGAGGCGGTACTGCGAGGTTCGCCTGGCCCACGCCGTCGACGGGTTGCCGGCCGGTACGCGCGGATCGAGGATCATGCGATCACCCCCGTGAGGACGAGCAGCGGGATGGCCGCGTTGCCGAGGACGATGGCCAGCGCGATGAGCGCCCCGATGGTGGCCCAGACGACCCGAATCCGGCGGCCGGTGATGCCCCAGTCCTGCAGCAAGGTGCGCCAGCCGTGCCAGATGTGGAAGGCGATGACGAACATGGTGAACGTGTAGTACGCGGCCATCAATGGCCGGGAGAAGCTGGCCACGAGGTTGTCGTAGGCGGGGATGAGCCCGTCGGGGCCCTGTGCGGCCCAGGATTCCGGCGCCACGATGAGGCCGACGGTCAGGTCGAGGAGGTGCACCACCACGAAGATGAGGATCCACACGCCGCCGGGCAGCATGGTGCGCGCACCCCAGGCCATGCTCCGCGGCATGGCCCGTCGACGGTGCTTGCCACGCGCGGCACGCCCGCGCAGCCACAGGGCCACCGCGGCCCAGACGTGGGCGACGAGGCTCACGAGCAGCGTGATGCGCAGCGCCCAGAGCACGGACTTGTAGGGGAGGAGCGGGTAGCCGACCTCACGCAGCCACGTGGCGTAGCCGTCAAGCGCCTGCCGGCCCCAGTAGACCTTCAGGTTGCCGTACATGTGAATGAACGTGAAGGCGACGAACACGACGCCCGTGATCGCCATCACCTGCTTGAGCGCAAAGGTGCTCGGCCGGTGCCTCGTTGCGGCCGGTCGTTCCACTGCAGCGGTCATGTATCGACCGTAGCCGAGCGTGATCAGCGCGCGGCGACCGGGGTCACCATCGACGGACGGAGGCCAGCGCCTTCTTCATCGACATGCCGGTGAAGCCGGCCTCCAGCGCCTGCCTGCGCAGCCCGGGCTCGGCGCGGTACAACGCCACGCCGCGGCGCAGCAGCACCAGCGGTGGCTTGCGGTGCTCCTTGAGGTCGCGGCTCAACCGGCGCACAAAGTTGGCGGCCCGCCGCCGGTCCAGCCACAGCGCGGTCACCGGGAGCCCCGCAGCTCGGGCGGCGGCGAAGGCCTGAATGGCGAAGATTCCCTCGGCCAGCACCACCTCGGCCTGGGCGATGTCCAGCGTGCGGGTGCCCACCCGGCGCGACTGCGAGATGTCGTAGACCGGCAGCTCGGCGCGACCCTCGGTCAGCAGTACCCGCAGGGTCTCGACGGCGTACTCGAGGTCCCAGCACGCCACGTCGTCCCAGTCCGGGATGCCCGTGGGGGCCATGGGGAGGCCGGGATGGCCGAGGTCGCGGTAGAAGTCGTCGAGGGACAGGGCAACGACGCGCTCACCGTCGGCGGCGTGCGTGGTGATGCGGGACTTCCCGCTGCCGGAGGGGCCAGCGATCAGTACCAGGGTGCGCGCCATGGGACAGCATCGTAACGCCCCTCGATACATCCTGCGAGATCAGGGCGCCAGTGGTCGGCGTGCCACCTCGCAGGACACTCGGGCCCAGCGTCACCAGCTGCCGCCACCGCCGCCGCCGAAGCCGCCGCCGCCGCTGAAGCCGGAGAAACCGGACGAGCCGCCCGTGGCCTGGCTCATGCCGTCCATCCGGGCCTGGTTCATCACGTCGTTGAACGAGTGGGTGAGGTTATTCATGGCGCTGGCGAAGTAGTAGCCGTGCATGAGGTCTGCGCCGATGTACCAGGAGGTGTCCGCCTGGTAGATGCCCTCGGCACCAAGCTGGGCGAACAGCTTGGACCAGCGCTCGGCGACGCCGAACACGATGGCGTACGGGAGGTACTTCGAGAAGATGTCCTGGCCCTCCTCGAACTGCAGTGTCTCCTTCTCCGCGGTGCGCAGGTACAGCTCGAAGCCCTTCGCCTGCGCGAGGTAGGCGGAGCCGGTGGCGGTGCGCTTGCGGAAACCACCCGACAAGACGATGAGCCCCAGGCCGAACAGCCCAACCGGGATGGCGAGGAGCC
>DURG01000225.1 GCA_012837465.1 Propionibacterium sp.
CACGCTGATCACCACCAACGACCCCGTGCGGCTCGCCGAGGACTACGCCTACGCTCAGCACCTGGCCGACGGCCGCCTCGACCTCATGATGGGCCGCGGCAACACCGGCCCGGTCTACCCCTGGTTCGGCAAGGACATCCGCGAGGGCATCGGGCTTGCCGTCGAGAACTACTCGCTGCTGCACGCGCTGTGGCGCGAGGAGGTCGTCAACTTCGAGGGCAAGTACCGCACCCCGCTGCACGGCTTCACCTCGACGCCCCGCCCGCTCGACGGCATCCCGCCGTTCGTGTGGCACGGCTCGATCCGCTCGCCCGAGATCGCGGAGCAGGCCGCCTACTACGGTGACGGCTTCTTCCACAACAACATCTTCTGGCCCCCGTCGCACACCAAGCGCATGGTGGACCTGTACCGCAAGCGCTACGAGCACTATGGCCACGGCAAGTACGAGCAGGCGATCGTCGGCCTCGGCGGCCAGGTGTTCATGCGCAAGAACTCGCAGGACGCCGTGCGTGAGTTCCGCCCCTACTTCGACAACGCCCCCGTCTACGGCGGCGGCCCGTCGCTGGAGGACTTCACCCGGGAGACGCCGCTCACCGTCGGGTCGCCCCAGCAGATCATCGAGCGGACGCTGAGCTTCCGCGAGTACGCCGGCGACTACCAGCGCCAGCTCTGGCTCATGGACCACGCCGGCCTGCCGCAGAAGACCGTGCTCGAGCAGCTCGACCTGCTCGGCGAAGAGGTCGTCCCCGTGCTCCGCAAGGAGTTCGCCAAGCTGAAGCCCGCCCACGTGCCCGACGCCCCGACCCACGCGAGCATGCTCGCCGAGCGCGGCCCCGTCGACGACGAGGGCCCTGCCGAGCCGCAGGTCGACCGCTGGACCGGCACCCGCGCCGAGGACGACAACAAGCTCTGACCCGTCGTCGGTCCGGATCGCCCAGATCTAGATTCGCGCTGGCAGACGCTCGCAAATCTAGATCTGGGCGCCCACCCATCTCCCGCTCTGGCCGCCCAAATCTAGATTCGGGTTGGCAGACGCTCGCAAATCTAGATTTGGGCGTCCCCGCCCAACCCCCACTTCATCGGCCCCTTGGGCCAGTCGCAGGGCGACTGGCCCAAGCAACGCAAGGTAAGGAAACAGCACATGAAGAAGATCGTCGTGATTTCCGGCGGCCTCGGGTCGCCGTCGTCCACCCGCGTGCTGAGCGACGACATCGTCGCCCGGCTGCGCGACTCCCTCGCCGCGAAGGGCGAGGAACTCGAGGTCACCGTCGCGGAGCTCCGCGAGCTGGCCCATCCCATCGTCGACGCCATGCTCACCGGGTTCCCCACCGGCGAGCTCGCGCGGATCACCGATGCCGTGGCCGCCGCCGACGGCCTGGTCGTCGTCAGCCCCACCTTCTCCGCATCGATGTCCGGCCTGTTCAAGAGCTTCTTCGACATCCTCGAGATGGACACGCTCAAGGGCAAGCACGTCCTCATGGCCGCCACCGGCGGCACCGAGCGCCACTCGCTGATGCTCGAGTTCGCCATGCGGCCGCTGTTCAGCTACCTCGGGGCGCTGCCCGTGCGTACCGCGATCTTCGCCGCGACGTCCGACTTCGGCGGCCCCGGCACCGGCTCCCTGGACCGCCGTGTCCGCGCCGGCGCGGGGGAACTGGCCGAGGCCCTCGTCGGCTCGCAACCCACGTCGCAGGACGATGACTTCGTCGAGTTCTCCACCTTGCTCGGGCGCTGATGCGGCCTATGCTGAGCGACGTGCTTCCTGACCGCCGACTTCTCCTCGTCCACGCCCATCCCGATGATGAATCCAGCCAGTCCGCCGCGACCATGGCGCGCTACCTCGACGAGGGCGCCCAGGTCACGCTGGTGACCTGCACGCTGGGTGAACTCGGCGAGATCCTGGTGCCCGAATGGCAGCACTTCTCACCGCAGGAGCTCGGCGAGCACCGGATGGCGGAGATCGAGGAGGCCATGCAGGTGGTCGGCGTCACGGACCACCTCTTCCTCGGCGGGCCGGGCCGCTACCACGACTCCGGCATGGTCAACACCGATCTCGGCCGCGCCGGCATCCCCGATGAGATGCCCGACAACGCCTTCTGGCTCTCGGACCTCCTGGAGGCCTCCGACTACCTGGTGGAGATCATCCGCACCCGACGCCCGCAGGTCGCCGTCACCTACGACCCGCACGGCAACTACGGCCACCCGGACCACATCAAGGCCCACCGCGCGCTCATGTACGCGGTGCAGTTGGCCGCGAGCCCCTCGCACCGCCCGGATCTCGGGGCGCCCTGGGAGGTGCAGCGCGTGCTGTGGAACACCCACAACACCTCCCGCTGGACCGAGGCCTACGCCATCGCTCGGGAGCGTGGCATCCAGCTCTGGGACACCGCGGAGGAGGAGGCCACCGATGAGCAACTGGAGCGCCGCTTCGGCCCGGATCCCGAGCAGATCGTCGCCACCATCGAACTCCAGCCGTACCTCGACGTGTGCCGCAAGGCCCTGCTGACCCACCGCTCGCAGGTGGATCCCACCGCACCGTTCTGGCAGTTCTTCTCGATCATGCAGGAACTCCCCGACGCGGCCGAGGCGTACCTGCTGGGCGCCGGCCAGCCGTTCCCGGCCGGAGATGGCCCCGCGCGCTGCCTGTTCGAGGGCCTGGCTCCCGACCCCGCCTAATATGGGCGCATGAGGATGAAGCCCGCTGTTGCCGCCGTCGTACTCGCCGCCGCCTTGGCGCTGGGCGCCTGCTCCGACGCGGACGAGCAGCCCACGCCGGAGCAGACCGCCGTCGCGCCCGCCGACACCGCCCCTGCCGACGCCCCCGTCGAGGGTGGCGAGGAGGGCTTCGAGGGCTCCACGAACGACGACTCCATCATGGTCGGCCCCATGGAGGTGCTGGTTCCGAAGGGCTTCAAGTTGCCCGAGGACAGCATCGTGACCAAGTCTGAGCCGTCGAACCTGATGCTGATCGACGAGGATCCGCAGCCCGTCATCGACGCGGTCAGGGCCAGCGCTGAAGAAGCCGGCTACGAGATCTATGCCGAGGCGGGCCCGGACCGCACCGTGTTCGTCGGCCAAGGCAACGCCGTGCTGTTCTTCGCCATCCCCAACGCGCAGATGATCACCTGGGGCCCCGAGGCCATGAAGGACGTGCTGGCCGAGAGCCAGTAGTCGAACTGGCCCGCAAGGCGAAGGCCGGCGCGGCACGGTGGCGCGAGATCGCCGATGGCTGAGGCCGTTGGATTATCGATGCATATTCGGGGCCTAGGTGTGGACGCTCCACACCTGACCCGCGAATATGCATCGTTGTCTCAGGACCCTGCGTGCAACGGAATCCGCAGCGTGAAGGTGGAGCCTTGGTCGGGGCCGTCCGACGCAGCGCTCAGCTCACCGCAGTGCGCCCGTGCGATGCCGCGCGCGATCGCCAGCCCGATGCCCGAACCGGTCTCGCCGTCCGCTCCCCGCCGGCCTGGCACCCGGTAGAAGCGTTCGAAGATTCTCGTCAGGTCGGCCTCGGAGAGGCCTTCACCGGTGTCGGTGACGGTGAGTACCGCCGAGTCGCCCTCGGTGCGCCCGCGCAGCGTCAGCGCCCCACCTTCCGGGGTCGCGCGCAGCGCGTTGCCCACGAGGTTGGTCACCACCTGTGCCAACCGGTCGGCGTCCCCGTCGATGGGGAGTGCCTCGTCGAGATGGAGGTCGAGGGTGAGCCCCGCGTCCTCGGCCTGCGGACGCAGCCGCTCGGCCGCCGTCCGGGCGACCCCGCTGAGGTCGAGCGGCGACAACTCCATCACCAGGCGACCCTCCTCGGCCCGCGAGAGCGTGCTGAGGTCGTCGCTGAGCCGACGAAGTCGCCGCGCTTCCTCGCTCAACTGCCCCAGGGCCTCATCGGTGACCGGGAGCACGCCGTCGATCATGCCCTCGACGTAGCCGTCGATGACGGTCAGCGGCGTACGCATCTCGTGCGCGACCTCCCCGAGCAGCCGCACACGGCGGGCCTCGGTGTCGGCGAGTTGCCGCGCGAGGGCGGCCACGTCGTCGGAGAGCCGGCGCAGTTCGGTGACCTCGGAGGTGGGGACGACGGCCTCGTAGCGCCCCGCAGCGATCTCGCGGGTCGCGGCGCCGAGACTTCGGATGGGGCGGGCCAGCCGGTACGCGAACCCGATGCCCAGCACGGCGGCCGCGACGATGCCCAGCCCGGCGCCGATCAGGAGGGCCTGGTCGACGATGGAGACGAACTGCTCGCGGAACACCTGCCCGCCGCCCGGGCCGCCG
>DURG01000226.1 GCA_012837465.1 Propionibacterium sp.
ACATCGGCGGGCGCAACGCTGAGGTCGTCGACCGGAAACCCGCCGATGGCTAGGCAGCGCACCGTCACCGCCGCCACCCGGCGGGCCAAGGAGATGATGATCGGGGGGCTCGTCGCCGGCCACGTCGTCGGCATCACCATCGTGGGGCTGGCCCTGGCCTTCGGCGGGGGAGGGCCGGCGCTGACCGCTGCGCTCGGGTTCGCTGCCGTCGTGATCTTCTACTCGATCGGCCAGGCCATCGAGGTCGTCGCCTCGGAGCTCGACCCGATGCAGGGCCTGGGCCTCGTCCTGGTCAGCTACGCCGTGCGCGTCGTCGGCATCGCGGCCGGGTTGTGGGGCCTGCTGAGCCTGCCCGCCATCGCACCCCTCGTGTCGAGGGGGTGGCTACTACTGAGCGTCGCCGGCACCGTACTGGCGTGGGTGTTCGGCGTCGTGTTCGTGGCCTCCCGGCAGCACGTCCCGGTCTATGACCACGAGTACGAACCGCCCCCCGCGGCGTGACCGTTCCGACTTTTTGGGACGCGGAGTCGTCAAGGTGAAACCACTGCCCGTTTCCGCTAGGCTCACTCCCGACATGGGCACCACACCTACGCCAAGCAACGGAGCAGAGCGGTCTGCCCCGACAGGACGAGAAGACGGCATGGCCGTCCTCGCCTACATCCTCGCGGGAATCATCTTCTACGGGGGCGTCGGCTGGGTTGGTGACCATTTCCTGAACACGACATGGCTGCTGCCACTTGGACTCATCCTGGGTCTGATCAGTAGCTTGTACCTCATCATCAAGAGATACGGGAGCGCTACGTGACTCTGGGACTTCTTCCGCTGGAGACCGGCGACTACACCCCTCCCGGCACCAAGGACTTCCTGTGGTACTCGCTCATGCCGGGCGACCTGCCCGACTGGGTGAACAAGCCGCTGGTCCAGGCCATCATCGGTGCCCTTCTCGTGATCATCCTGTGGGTGATCGCCTCGCGGAAGTTGAAGGTCCAGCCCAGCAAGGGCCAGTTCTTCGCCGAGTACATGTACGAGTTCGTGCGCAACGGCATCGCCCGTGACATCCTGCACGCGGATTTCCGCAAGTACCTGCCGTACCTCCTCGGCCTCTTCAGCTTCCTGCTCGTCAACAACTGGTTCGGCCAGTTCTTCCTCTTCATGTACCCGGCCTTCTCCAACGTGGGCTTCGCCTACGGCCTGGCCATCCTGTCCTGGCTGGTCTACGTGGGCGCCGGCTTCGCCAAGTGGGGCTTCGGCGGCTTCCTCAAGAAGGCGCTCATCCCGGACGGCGTCCCCGCCTACCTGCTCCCGCTGGTCATCCCGCTGGAGTTCCTGGCCACCTTCATCACGCGCCCCATCACGCTGGCGCTGCGTCTGTTCGCCAACCTGTTCGCCGGCCACCTCGTGGTCATGGTGTTCGCCATCGGTGGCGGCTGGCTGCTCAGCCAGCAGGACAACCTCTTCTACAACATCTCCGGTGGTGTGTCGATCCTCTTCAGCATCATCATCATGTTGCTGGAACTGTTCATCGGCGCCCTGCAGGCGTACATCTTCACGGTTCTCACCGCCCAGTACGTGTCGACCTCGATCGCCGAGGCGCACTAAGCCCATATCTCCCCAGGTCGACCGCCTGGGTAGTCATCCGAAAGGAAAACAATGTCCCTCCTCGAAATCTCCGGCAACCTGAACATGATCGGCTACGCGATCGCCACGATCGCCCCCGCCCTTGGCGTTGCCTGGATCTTCGCGTCGGTCATCAATGGCACCGCCCGCCAGCCTGAGGCCCGTGGCGCCATGATGAGCACCGCGTTCATCGGCTTCGCCGTGGTTGAGGCCCTGGCCATCATCGCCATCGCTCTCGCGTTCGTTCTCTGAGGCGTCCTGTGGTCCCCTTGGAAGGGGCGCAAGATCTCCTCGGACCCCTTGCACCCCACTATTGGTCAGAGGTCATCGCTGGCATCATCCTGATGCTCGTGATCTTCCTCATCATGTGGAAGGTCGTCGTTCCCGCATTTGAGAAGATGTACGAGGAACGCTCCAACCGCATCGAAGGTGGCATGCAGCGTGCAGCCGCAGCTGAGGCCAAGGCCGAAGCTGCGTTGGCCGAATACAATGACCAGCTGAACGCTGCTCGTGAAGAGGCGGCCCGCATCCGTGAGGACGCCAAGAACCAGTCCGCGACGATCCTCGCCGAGGCTCGCGACAAGGCCAGCAAGGAATCCCAGCGGATTCTCGAATCTGGTCGTGCGCAGCTCGAGGCCGAGCGTTCGCAGCTGGTCCAGGACCTGCGCGGAGAGGTCGGTGGCATGGCCACCACGCTCGCCGGCAAGATCGTCGGCGAATCCCTTTCGGACGACGAGCGTGCCATGCGTACCATCGATCGTTTCCTGGCTGAGCTCGAGACGGCTGGATCGCAGCGATGACGGCCCGCGACGCTGCTCACGCTGCACTCGACTCCGCTGTCGACGGCATCACCACCGATGCCCAGACCGCGGGCGAGCTGTTTGCCGTCGTCGATCTGCTCGACGGTCAGCCGACGCTGCGTCGAAGCCTGTCGGACCCTTCGGCCTCCGAGGCCAAGCGAACCAAGCTCGTCGAGGGCCTGTTCGCGGGCAAGATCTCGCCGGCGGCGCTCGCCGTCGTCTCTGCGGTGGCTAAGGCCCCGTGGGGCAGCGGCAACCGCCTGGTCACCGGGCTCGAGCGCCAAGGCATCCGCCTGGCGCTGCAGAGCGCGCACCGCGAGGGCAGGATCGACGACGTGACCGGGGAGCTCCACCAGCTCGCCACCACGGTCGACAAGAACCGCGAACTGGCCGGCACGCTGCGCAACGCGCAGTACCCGCTGGACGGCAAGCGTGACCTGATCAACCGCCTCGTCTCCGGAAAGGTCCATCCCGTCACCGCGGCCCTCGCGTCGCGTGCCGCGAAGGCCCGGAAGCGCACCTTCGCCCTCACGGTGAAGTCGTACGTGGAGATGGGCGCCGAGATCGCCGGCGAGAAGATCGCCAAGGTCACCGTCGCGCGTCCGCTGGATGCGGCTCGCACGGCACGCCTGAAGTCCGCGCTCGAGAAGCAGGTCGGCGGCCCCGTCAGCCTGCAACTCGAGGTCGACCCCGACGTGCTCGGCGGCATGAACGTGGTCATCGGCGATGACGTAATCGAATCAACCGTTGCTGCGCGGCTCGAAGATGCCCGCCGGCAGCTCACCCACCTCTGAACACGAGAAAGAAGTATCGACGACATGGCTGAACTCACCATCAGTCCGGATGAGATCCGCAACGCACTGGACGACTTCGTCCAGTCGTACGAGCCCCAGGCCGCCAACCGTACCGAGGTCGGCACCGTCGTGTCCTCGGGTGACGGCATCGCCCGCGTCGAGGGCCTGCCCTCGGCGATGGCCAATGAGCTGCTGCGGTTCGAGAACGGCACCCTGGGTATCGCCCTGAACCTGGACGAGCGTGAGATCGGCGTCGTCGTCCTCGGCGAATCCGAAGGCATCGACGAGGGCTCGACCGTGCACGGCACCGGCGACGTCCTCTCGGTCCCCGTCGGCGACGGCTACCTCGGCCGCGTCGTCGACGCCATGGGCAACCCCATCGACGGTCTCGGCGAGATCAGCGGCCTCGAGGGACGCCGCGCTCTCGAACTGCAGGCCGCAGGCGTCATGGACCGCCAGGAAGTGCGTGAGCCGCTCCAGACCGGCCTCAAGGCCATCGACGCGATGACCCCGATCGGCCGTGGCCAGCGCCAGCTGATCATCGGTGACCGCAAGACCGGCAAGACCGCCATCGCGATCGACACCATCATCAACCAGAAGGCCAATTGGGAGTCGGGTGACAAGAAGAAGCAGGTCCGCTGCATCTACGTCGCCATCGGCCAGAAGGGCTCCACGGTCGCCGAGGTGCGCGGGACGCTCGAGGCAGCTGGCGCGATGGAGTACACCACCATCGTGCACGCCCCCGCCTCGGACCCCGCGGGCTTCAAGTACATCGCGCCGTACGCCGGTTCGGCCATCGGCCAGCACTGGATGTACCAGGGCAACCACGTCCTGATCATCTTCGACGACCTGACGAAGCAGGCCGAGGCCTACCGCGCCATGTCGCTGCTGCTGCGCCGCCCGCCGGGCCGTGAGGCGTACCCCGGTGACGTCTTCTACCTCCACTCCCGCCTGCTGGAGCGCTGCGCGAAGCTCTCCGACGAGCTGGGGGGCGGCTCGATGACCGGCCTGCCGATCATCGAGACGAAGGCCAACGACGTCTCGGCCTACATCCCCACCAACGTGATCTCCATCACCGACGGCCAGATCTTCCTCCAGTCGGACCTGTTCAACGCCAACCAACGCCCCGCCGTCGACGTCGGCGTGTCGGTCTCGCGTGTCGGTGGCGCCGCCCAGGTCAAGGCCATGAAGCAGGTCTCCGGTTCGCTGAAGCTGAGCCTCGCCCAGTACCGCGACATGCAGGCGTTCGCCATGTTCGCCTCGGACCTCGACGCGGCCACCCGCCGCCAGCTCGACCGGGGCGCCCGCCTCACCGAGTTGCTGCGCCAGGGCCAGTACGCGCCCTACCCGGTGGAGGATCAGGTCGTCAGCGTGTGGTCCGGCATCGAGGGACACTTCGACGACGTCCCGGTCGACGACGTGCTGCGCTTCGAGCAGGAACTGCTCGACTACCTGCGGCACAACACCTCCGTCCTGACCGACATCGCCTCGGACTTCCAGTTCGGCGATGACCGCAAGGAAGCCACCATCCAGGCGATCGGCGAGTTCAAGAAGGTCTTCCGCACGTCCGAGGGCACGCTGCTCGTCGGCCGTGAGGAGCACAAGCCGCTTGAGGACGAGGACATCGACCAGACGAAGATCGTTCGCCAGAAGCGGGGCTGATCGACCATGGCATCCAGTCTGCGTGAACTTCGGCAGCGTCGTCGCTCTGTGACGACGACGAAGAAGATCACCCGAGCCATGGAGCTCATCGCCGCCAGCCGCGTCGTGAAGGCGCAGCAGGCGGCGAGGTCCGCGGCCCCGTACACGCGTGAACTGACCAAGGCGGTTTCCGCCCTGGCCAGTGCCCACGACATCGACCATCCGTTGCTGCGCGCAGTCGAGGAGCCCCGTCGCTCCGCGATGCTGTTGATCACCTCCGACCGTGGCCTCGCGGGCGCCTACTCGGCCAACGCCATCAAGGCAGCCGAGCAGTTGCACGCGAAGATCATCCAGGAGGGGCAGGAGAACGTCCAGTACATCACCGGCAACAAGGGCGTGGCGTACTTCGAGTTCCGCAACCGACACATCGAGCAGTCCTGGACGGGCTTCTCCGATCGCCCCACGTACGCGGAGGCCAAGGAGATCGCCGACGTGCTGCTCGAGCGCTTCCTGCGGCCCTACGAGGAGGGCGGCGTCGACCAGATCCACATCGTCGGCACCCGCTTCGTCTCGATGATGACGCAGAACCCCATGGCCGTTCGGCTGCTGCCGCTCGTGGTGGAGGACGCCCCGGCGGACTACGTCGACAGCGCGGAGGAGACCTACCCCTTCTACGACTTCGAGCCGGATGCCAAGACGGTGCTGGACACCGTGTTGCCCCTGTTCGTGGCGGACCGGATCCACACGGCGCTGCTGCAGTCGGCCGCCTCCGAGCTGGCCAGCCGCCAGAGCGCCATGAAGTCGGCAACCGACAACGCGCAGGAGCTCATCGAGAAGCTCACCCGCGCCGAGAACCAGGCCCGCCAGGCGGGCATCACCCAGGAAATCACTGAAATCGTCGGCGGCGCCTCAGCGCTGGCCGAATCAGCCGGAAACGAATGAGGTAACAAATGACTGCCACTGTGAGCGAGACGCAGCCGGCCACCACCGGTGGTGTCGGCCGCGTTGCCCGCGTCATCGGCCCCGTCGTGGACGTCGAGTTCGCGGCTGACCAGATCCCGGAGATCGGCAACGCGCTGACCGTCGAGACCACGGTCATGGGCGAGACCCGCACGATGACCATGGAGACCGCCCTGCACGTTGGCGACAACGTGGTGCGTGCCATCGCCCTGAAGCCCACCGACGGCATGCGTCGCGGCGCCGAGGTCACCGACACCGGTGCCCCCATCTCCGTGCCCGTCGGCGACATCACCAAGGGTCACGTCTGGAACGTGACCGGCGACGTGCTCAACGTCGACCCCGATTCGATCGAGATCACCGAGCGCTGGCCAATCCACCGCCCGGCCCCCAAGTTCGACGCGCTGGAGTCGCGCACCGAGATGCTCGAGACGGGCATCAAGGTCCTCGACCTCCTCACGCCGTACGTGAAGGGTGGCAAGATCGGCCTCTTCGGTGGCGCAGGCGTCGGCAAGACCGTCCTCATCCAGGAGATGATCTACCGCATCGCCCACAACTTCGGTGGCACCTCGGTGTTCGCCGGCGTGGGTGAGCGCACCCGTGAGGGCAACGACCTCATCATGGAGATGGATGAGGCCGGCGTGCTCAAGGACACTGCGCTGGTGTTCGGCCAGATGGACGAGCCCCCGGGCACCCGCCTCCGCGTCGCACTGTCGGCCCTGACCATGGCGGAGTACTTCCGCGATGTGCAGAACCAGGACGTGCTGCTGTTCATCGACAACATCTTCCGCTTCACGCAGGCCGGTTCCGAGGTCTCCACGCTGCTGGGCCGCATGCCCTCCGCCGTTGGTTACCAGCCGAACCTCGCCGACGAGATGGGTCAGCTCCAGGAGCGCATCACCTCGACGAAGGGTCACTCCATCACGTCGATGCAGGCCATCTACGTGCCCGCGGATGACTACACCGACCCTGCTCCCGCCACCACGTTCGCCCACCTGGACGCCACCACCGAACTCTCCCGTGAGATCGCCTCGCGTGGCCTGTACCCGGCCGTCGATCCGCTCGCCTCGTCGTCGCGCATCCTCGACCCGCAGTACATCGGCCAGGAGCACTACGACACCGCGGTGCGCGTCAAGCAGATCCTGCAGCGCAACAAGGAACTCCAGGACATCATCGCCATCCTCGGCATCGATGAGCTTTCCGAGGAGGACAAGATCATCGTGAACCGCGCACGGCGCATCCAGCAGTTCCTGTCGCAGAACACCTACATGGCCGAGAAGTTCACCAACATCCCGGGCTCCACGGTGCCGCTTGCCGACACTATCGAGTCGTTCCAGATGATCTGCAACGGCGACGTCGACCACATCGCCGAGCAGGCCTTCTTCAACGTCGGCGGCATGGATGACGTCATGGCGAACTGGGACCGCATCCAGAAGGAAAACTGATCAATGGATCGCGAACCGCTGCACGTCGAGGTCGTCTCTGCCGACCGCGTGATCTGGTCCGGCAGTGCCGTGAACATCATCGCGCGCACGGTGGAGGGCGACATCGGCATCCTGCCCGGTCATGAGCCGCTGCTTGCCGTCCTCGAGCCGTCGATGGTGGAGATCGTCACGGCCGAGGGCACCAGCGAGTCGCTCATGGTCGACGGCGGGTTCATCTCCGTGGCGCACGGTCACGTGTCCGTCCTCGCCCAGTACGCCGAGCTGGGCAAGGAGGTCAGCCTGGAGGAGGCCCGCATGGAGCTTGCTCCACTGGTCCAGAAGGCCCAGCAGGGCCAGGCCGATGACGCCGAGATCCATCGCCTGAAGATGCTCAAGGCGCAGGTACGCGCCGGCGAGAAGGCCAACGGCAACTGAAACACGAACCGCTCAGGGCGGCCCTCCACCGGGGGGCTGCCCTGAGTGCATACAGAGGCAATTTGAATGGGGGAGGAGGGACAGGCACCACATGTGGGAGATCGCGCTCACGGTTCTGATCGTGGTTGCCCTTGTCCTGCTGCCCTTCGTCCTGCTCTACCTCCGCCGCCGCTGGCTCACCGGCCAGGGCGGCCTCTTTGACTGCGCCTACCGGCTCTCCGAGAAGACCCCCGGCTCCGGCTGGGTCCTGGGCATGGCGAGGTACCGCGGCGAGAACCTGGAGTGGTTCCGTGCGTTCTCACTCAGCCTCAGGCCGAAGAAGGTGTTTCCGCGCGTCGTGATGGCCTACGTCCACCAGCGCCCACCTGCCGGCCTCGAGGCGATCGCGCTGTTCGAGGAGGCGTTGATCGTGACGCTGAGGGATCGCGTCACGGGCGACCTGTCGTCGCTGTCGATGAGCCGCGACGAGGTGCTGGCGCTGATGAGCTGGTTGGAGTCGGCGCCCCCCGGGTCGTACTACCTGCCCGGCAGCGCCGACACCCCCGCCTGACTGGTCCCTGAGCGTCGCTGGCTCGCAAGCTCGCTCGGCCACGCTCAGGGACCGGCGCTCAGGGACCTAACGCGTGGGCTTCTCGCGGTCGGTGCCGGGGACCCAGAGCACCTCGTGCTCGGTGCCGTTGGCGGCGCGGCTCATGATGAACAGCAGGTCCGAGAGTCGGTTGAGGTACATGATCGCCAGCGAGTTCACCCCACCGTCGCCGTCCATGCCGTGCTCCTCGGCGCACCGCCAGGCCGCGCGTTCGGCGCGACGGGCGATCGTGCGGGCCACGTGCAGCTGGGCACCAGCCGGGTTGCCGCCGGGGAGGATGAAGGAGCGCAGGACGGGGAGGTCTTCCTGCAGTTCGTCGCAGTAGGCCTCGAGGCGGTCGATGGAGGACTGCTCGATGCGCAACGGCGGCCACTTGGGGTCCGGGTCCAGCGGGTTCGAGATGTCCGCGCCCACGTCGAAAAGTTCGTTGCGCACCAGCGCCAGCATCTCCACCACGCGCTCTGGGAGCCCGCCCAGGGCCACGGCGAGACCGACGGCGGAGTTGGCCTCGTCGACGTGGCCGTAGGCCTCCACGCGCAGATCCGTCTTGCGGACCTCGGAGTTGTCGGACAGGCGAGTGGTGCCGGCGTCACCGGTGCGGGTGTAGATCTTCGAGAGTGTGACCATGGCACCAATCTATGCCACAGTGTTCAGGTGCGTATGAGAGTTCTAGCCGCTGTCAGCGCCGCCGCCCTCCTGGGGTTGGCTGCGTGTGGCGATGCGAACGTGTCGAACAGCCCGGGCGATGTCGTCGCGGGGGAGTCCACCACCTGCGAGTACCCGCCCGCCGGCAATCCGGCGAAGACGGTGGATCCGCCGCCGACGTCCGGCGTCCCCACGACGGGTGAGGTCACGGCGACCATTTCGCTGACGGCGGGTGACGTCACCGTGACCATGGACCGCGCCAAGGCGCCGTGCACGGTCAACTCGTTCGTCTCGTTGGCCGAGCAGGGCTACTTCGACGACACGGCCTGCCACCGGCTGACCGATTACGGCATCTTCGTGCTGCAGTGCGGCGACCCATCGGCCACCGGCAGGGGCGGGCCCGGCTACACCTACGCGGACGAGCTCGACGCCATCAAGGACCTCCGCCGCGAGGCCTACCCGACTGGAACCGTCGCCATGGCCAACGCTGGGCCGGACACCAACGGCTCACAGTTCTTCCTCGTCTACGCCGATTCCCAGTTGGACCCCGACTACACCGTTTTCGGCACCATGGACCAGGCTGGCATCGACGTCGTCGGGGGCATCGCTGCGCAGGGCGTCGACGCCGGTGACGGGATCTCTCCGATCGCTGAGGCCAAGATCACCTCCGTCGCCCTCGGCTGAGGCACAAACTCCACAGGTGACCAAGGGATTTCATCCACCCTCTTGATACCCCCTGGGGTATATGGAATACTTGGGGCCAACACCGCCCCCAAGGAGTGATTCCCATGCTGCTGCACCGCTTCTACGACGAGGACCTCGCACAGGCCAGCTACCTGATCGGCTGCCAGGCAGAGGGGGAGGCCCTCGTGGTCGACCCGCGCCGTGACATCGACGACTACCTCGAGATGGCGGCACACCACAACATGAAGATCGTGGCCGTCACCGAAACCCATATCCACGCCGACTACCTCTCTGGTAGCCGCGAACTGGCCGAGGCCACCGGCGCCACGCTCTACGTCTCCGGTGAGGGCGGCAAGGACTGGCAGTACGGCTTCGAGGGCGAACGCCTCCACGACCGCGACACCATCACGCTCGGCAACATCACCGTCGAGGCGCGCCACACGCCCGGCCACACGCCAGAGCACCTGTCCTTCCTGGTCACCGATGGTGCCTTCGCCGACAGCCCCGGCTACCTGCTGTCCGGAGACTTCGTGTTCTCCGGCGACCTCGGCCGCCCCGACCTCCTCGACGAGGCCGCCGGCGGAGTCGACACCCGCTTCGGTGGCGCCAAGCAGATCTTCGCCAGCCTCAAGAACGTCTTCCTCGCTCTGCCCGACCACGTGCAGGTCTACCCGGCCCACGGTGCCGGCAGCGCCTGCGGGAAGGCCCTCGGTGCACTCCCGTCGACCACCGTCGGCTACGAACGCAACTACGCCTGGTGGGCACCCTTCCTGGCCAACGACGACGAGCAGGGCTTCGTCTACGAACTGCTCGACGGCCAGCCGGACGCGCACGCCTACTTCGGCCGCATGAAGCGCCAGAACAAGTCCGGCCCGGCCGTCCTCGGCCACCCGCTGCCCGAACTGCCCGAACTCGACACCGAGGCGGTTGCCGAGCAGCTCAAGGCCGGCAAGGCCATCCTCGTCGACACCCGCGACCAGGACGCCGTGCACGAGGGCACCGTCGAGGGTGCGGTCAACGTCCCGGGCATCGACAAGGCAGCCTCCTACGGTGCCTGGGTCTATGACCCCGAGACCGACACCGAGGACCTCATCGTGCTGGCCGCGGACCGTGCCGAGGCCAACCAGTACCGCCACCACCTGATGCGGGTCGGCATCGACGAGATGTCCGGCTACACCACCAGCCTCGAGGGACTGCCCCAGTTCAAGCCCGAGGTCATCGAGCCGGGCGAACTCGAGGACCACGCCTACGACATGCTGCTCGACGTGCGCAACAAGACCGAGTTCGCCGAGGGCGCCATCCCGGGCGCCCACCAGCTCAGCGGCGGCCGCGTGCTGTGGAACCTCGACCAGCTGCCCGAGGACGGCAAGATCGTCTCCTACTGCCGCAGCGGCGTCCGCAACGCCGTGGCCGCCTCCGCCCTGCGCCGCAAGGGCTACGACGTGGCCGAACTGGAAGGCAGCTGGCTCGGCTGGCTCGACCACCAGGAAGCCGCCAAGTAAGTGCCGACCACCATCCTGGTACTGGTCCTCGCCGTCGCCGTCGGCCTCTCCCTGGGGCTGCTCGGCGGCGGCGGTTCCATCCTCACCGTCCCCCTCCTGACCTACGTCGCAGGGATGGACCCCAAGCAGGCCATCGCGTCGTCGCTGTTCATCGTGGGCGCCACCTCGGTGATGAGCACCTTCACCCATGCGCGGGCCGGCAACGTCCAGTGGCGCACCGGCCTGATCTTCGGCGTCGCCAGCATGGCCGGCGCCTTCCTGGGCGGCCTGGCCGGCGGCTACCTACCGGGCGTCATGCTGATGCTGCTGTTCGCATTCATGATGATCGCCACCTCCATCGCGATGATCCGCGGACGCAGGAACAAGTCGCCCGCCGACGCGACGAAGCAGTTGCCGATGGGCAAGATCATCCTCGAGGGCCTCGTCGTCGGCGCCGTCACCGGCCTGGTGGGCGCAGGCGGTGGGTTCCTCGTCGTGCCCGCGCTGGCGCTGCTGGGCGGCCTGCCCATGCCCGTGGCGGTCGGCACGTCGCTGCTGGTGATCTCGATGAAGTCGTTCGCCGGGCTCGCCGGCTACCTCACGTCGGTGAGCATCCCCTGGCCGCTGGTGCTGGGCGTGACCGGCACCGCCATGATCGGCGCGCTGATCGGGGCCCGCCTGACCCGCGTCGTGCCCGAGAAGGCCCTGCGCAAGGGCTTCGGCATCTTCGTCCTGGCCATGGGCATCTTCGTGCTCAGCCAGGAACTCCCGGAACTGTTCGGATAGCTCAGTCCTGCTCGAGGAGCATCCGCACGATCGTGGTGAAGGCCTCCGGCTCGTCCGCGTGCACCCAGTGCGCCGCGTTCTTCAGCGTCACTTGGCGCACGCGGGGGAACAACTTCTGCATGGGTTCGGCGTGCTCCGGAAGGATGTACGGCGAGCGTCCCCCCGCCACCCAGACCGTGGGCCCGTCGAACTCGCCCTCAATGGCCGGCCAGCCGCCCACCGCGTGCAGTGAATCGGCCAGCAGGTCCAAGTTCGGCAGCCAGAACCAGACGTCGCCCTTGTGGTGCAGGTTCTGCAGCAGGAAGCGGCGCACCGTCCGATCCGGGATGAGCTCCTCGAGTTCGTCGTCGGCCTGGGTGCGGCTGCGCACCTCCTCGAGGTCCAACTGGCGCAGCGCGGCCACGAGGTTCACGAACTGGGCCGCCTCGACGTTGCGGGCGGGGGAGATGTCCACGATCATCAGCTTCTCGATGAGCTCGGGTGCCTGCAGCGCCACGCGCATGGCGATCTTGCCGCCCAGGGAGTGGCCGACGAGCGTGACGGGCTGTTCGAAGGTCTGATAGATCCACTCGGCGACCTCTGCGGCCTGGTTGTCCAGCGAGAACGTCTCCGTCCAGGGGGAGCGGCCGTGGTTGGGCAGGTCGACGAGGTAGCAGGTGGCAACGTCGGACAGCGCCGTGGCGATCGAGCCGAAGTTCTTGCCTTGGCCGAAGAGTCCGTGCAGGAACACGACGGTGTGCTCCCCGGATCCGATGATGAGGTGGTTGAGTTCCGTGGTCATGACCGTCCCCAGCAATGTGAGTGCCAATGGCGCCGCGCGTCGAGCCCCGTGGCGACGCCATACGCGCCGCTCTCCGGCCACGCGACGACGTGGGCGGTGCCGGGGGAGACCCGCTGCTGGCAGCCGGGGCAGCGGTACTCCTTCTCTGCCCGGTGGGCGGGGACGTCGCGCACGATGTAGCTGACGCCCCTCTTCACCACGCGTTTCTGCGAGCCGCCCGCGAGGAGGGGGCGGGGTGCGCGGAGGTGCTTGGAGGGGCGCCTGGCCATCAGAACAACCGCTCGTCGGCGTTGTCGAGGCCACGGAGGGCGTCATAGTCGATGAGGCGGCACTCGATCCCGCGGTCGGTGGCGAGCGTGCGCGCCTGGGGCTTGATCTGCTGTGCGGCGAAGATCCCGCGCACCGGGGTCAGCTGCGGATCGCGGTTCATGAGTTCGAGGTACCTGGTGAGCTGTTCGACGCCGTCGATCTCGCCGCGGCGCTTCACCTCGACCGCGACGTATCCGGTGTCCTCGCGGCAGAGCAGGTCCACCGGGCCGATGGGGGTGAGGTACTCGCGCTGGACCAGCTTGAGGCCCTCGCCCAGGGTACCGGGGTGTTCGGCCAGCAGGGCCTGGAGGTTCTCCTCGACGCCGTCCTTCTGGAGGCCCGGGTCGATGCCGAGGTTGTGGTCGGAATCGTGGAAGACGTCGGCGATCGAGATGTGGAGGGTGTCGCCGTCCTTGGCGCGCACCTGCCAGACCTCGTTGATGCCGAGTTGTTCGACGGCGTCCGGATCAGGTTCGGTGATGGTGAGCGTGCACGGCGGGCTCATCCAGTTGAGCGGCTTGTAGGCGCGGTCGTCGGCGTGGATGGAGACCGATCCATCGGCCTTCACGAGGATGAGTCGGGTGGCCAGGGGCAGGTGGGCGGTGAGCCGCCCCACGTAATCGACCTGACATCGCGCAATGACCAAACGCACCAGTCCAACCTACCAGTTGTGCGGCGTCGGCCTCGAACCCGCAGGGGCTGCCTCAGCCGGCGTCGAGCGCGGGCTGGACGATCTCCCGGTAGAGGAGCAGCACGGCCGCGGTGGTGGGGATCGCGATCACGGCGCCGATGACGCCGAACAGCATGCCGCCGATGATGGCCGACAGCACCACGAGCGCGCCCGGGACCTTGACCGTGCGCTTCATCACGTTGGGGTAGAGAACGTAGGCGTCGAGCTGCTGGTAGATCAGGAAGTAGATGATGGTGGCGATGCCGATGGTGGGATCCACCGCGAAGCCGACGATGGCGACGGTGATCATCGCGAGGCTGGAGCCCACGAGCGGGATGAAGCAGAAGATGGCCACGACGAAGGCCAGCGCCAGCGAGTAGGCGCCCAGCCCTGCGATGTTCATGAAGATGAACGCGCACACCGAGGCGATCGCCACGATCACGAACATGCCGGTGATGTAGCCGGACACGCCGCGGAAGATCTCGTCGGCCAGATAGCGGGCGCGGGGACGGCGGCTGGCGGGCGCGAGCGCGTAGATGGTCTCCTTGATGGTGGGCAGGGAGGCCAGGAAGTAGATCGTGAGCACGAGGGTGACGATCACGGAGAACAGCAGGTTGGCCACCAGGCGGCCAGCGCCCATGATGCCGCCGAAGAGGTTCTCGATGAGGGAGCCCGAGGTGATGAACTCCTGGGCGCGCTGGAGCGCCTCGTCACGCCCGTCCCACTCGGCGAGGATGGGGTGGTTCAGCAGGTTCTGCAGCATGCCGGGCAATTGCCGGGTGAGGGCGGTGGCCTGTTCGGTGACGATCGGGACGAGCGCGGTGACGCCGAGCGCGATCACGCCCAGCAGCAGGAGGCCCACCAGCGTCACTGCGAAGCCACGGGGCATGCGCATGCGGGTCAGGAAGTCGACGGCGGGGCTGAGCCCCAGGGCGAGGAACAGGGCCAGGACGGCCAGGATGAGCACGCTCTGGACGGTGAGCACCGCCTGTGCCAGGGCCAGGGCCACGAGGACGCCGATGGCACCCATGAAGCCGACGGCGAAGGGGGAGTACTGGCGCTCCTCCGTGATGTGGATGGTGGGCGGGACGGGTTCGACGACCTGCTCAGGCAGGGGCGTGAGGATCTTCTTGGCGCTGCGTGCGGTGGTCCCGAAGAAGCGGGTGACGACGCGCGGGAGCACCCGCCGCCGGCTCCTCCTGGCCGGTGGCTGGGTTGTTGCCAGTTCCGTGGATTCCTCCGTGACCGGAACGTCCCCCTTCGGTTCGCTCACTGCTGTTGGTCGGCGTTGCTGATGATCGTGGTCTCGTCCTCCGGATCAGCCATGGTCGGCAGCACCACGGTGGGTTCGGAGCCGTACTGCTGGCCGGATTCCTCGGCCATCGCACGCAGGTTGCCCAACTGTGCCAGCGCGTTCGCGCGGCGCGCCTCCAGCGAGGCGATCTCGCGCTCCAACTGCTCCTTGCGCCAGGCGACCTTCTCCTCGAGGTCAGCCTCCGCGTCGCGGGCGCGCTGACGCATGACCTCCATGGTCTCCTCGCTCTGGCGGGTGGCCTGCATCCGGATGTCCTCGGCGGTCTTGACCGCCTCGGCCCTGATGCCCTGGGCCTCCTCGCGCGCGGCCGTGGCACGTTCGGCGGCCTCTGCGGCGTCCTTCTCTGCCTGCGCGAGCCGCTCGGTGATCGCCTCGTCTGCGGCCTTCGCGTTGGCTGCAGTCTCCGCGGCGGACTTCTCCGCTTGGCGCTGAGTCTCGGCGGTGAGCTCGGCGGCCTTGCGTTCCGCCTCCCGGACGATCCGGGCGGCCTCGGCGGTGGCGGCCTCGATGAGGCTGTCCTGCTTCGCGGTGGCCGCGTCGACGATTGCCTTGCTGCGCACGTTCGCGTCCTCCACGATGAGGTCGCCATCACGGCGTGCCGTCTCGAGGGCGGACTTGCCGGCCTCGGCCTGCTCCTGCCGCAGTTGGCGGAGCCCTGCCAAGCCGGTGAGGCGAACGTCGTCGGCCTCCTGCTGCGCGGACTCCCGCAGTGCGGAGGCGGTGCGGCGGGCCTCGGTCTTGATGCGTTCTGCCTCGTGCTGGGCGCGGTCGATCAGGTCACCGGCCTGGGCCTCCGCGGCCTTCAAGAGGCCGGTGGCGTGGGCGCCGAGGCGGCTGAAATCGGTGTCCCCCACGGAATCGCGGACGTACTTGGTCTCCCGGGCGCTCTCGCGCACCTGGGCCTTGAGTTCGGCGACCTTGTTCTCCAGTTCGCGCACGTAGCTGTCGACGGAGTGCTTGTCGTAACCGAGCATCGAGTTGGGGAAGCTCCCCACGGCCGAGGCCCTGTCATCGAACAGGTTGAGGCCGGTCTCCTCGGTTTCCAGGTCCTGCGAGTCAGTCACCGTTAGTCCTTCCGTGCGGCTGTCCCCGAGCCTAGTCGCTGGGTCCGTCAGATACTGGGAACCGACACGGGGACGGGGTGGACGAATCCACCCCGCCCCCGTTCAGGTCCGGTCGAGCCGATCAGGCGATCAGTGCGCCGCGGGCTCCTTGGGGAGCTCGACGAGTTCGAGGAGCACGCCACGAGCATCCTTGGGGTGCACGAAGTTGATGCGGGAACCGCCGGTGCCACGCTTGGCCTCGGGGAACAGGAGGCGCATGCCGCGCTCCTTGAGGACTTCGCTGACACGGTCCAGGTCGGCAACGCGGTAGGCGAGCTGCTGCATGCCGGGGCCGTTGCGGTCGATGAACTTGGCGATGGTCGAGTTCTCGTTCAGCGGCGCGAGCAGCTGGATCTTGGCGTTCTCCTCGCCCTGCTCACCGGTGCCCATCATGGCCTCGGCAACGCCCTGCTCCTCGTTGACTTCGCGGTGCAGTTCGCGCCAGCCGAAGACCTCGGTGTGGAACTTGACGGCCTCATCGAGGTCCGGGACGGCAAGGCCGACGTGATCGATGCAGATGAAGAGATCAGAGTTTTCCATGGGCACAAGCTTTCCATACCGGCGCGTCGCGCGCTGCGCTGGGGTCCGGCTGGGGCAGACTGGGGCGCGGAACTATCGTTAGGAGGCCGCTGTGGTCGGATGGATCAAGAAGATCCTGTTGGTACTGCTCGTCACCTTCGCGCTGTTCTACCTCTTCACCCGCCCCGAGGCGGCCGCCGAGGCGGTACGCACGTTCTTCGCCGCCTTCGAGGCCATCGGCACCTTCTTCAGCGAACTGGTGAGTTAGCCCCCGATGAGCATCTTGGGGCGCCTCATGGAGCCCAGGGTCGAGGTGCACCTCCTGAAGGATGAGGGCGAACGCATCATCGACGAGGTCCGCAAGCACTGGGCTGCGTCGTTCTGGTGGTACTGCCTGGCTGCCATGAGCATTCCACTGTTCATCACGACGTTCCGGTTCCCGGAGTTCTTCTGGGTTCCGCTCGCGATGTCGGTCACCGCGCTGCTGGTTGGCCTCTGGAAGGCCCACGTGAACTACATGGATCGCTTCGTCATCACCAACATGCGAGTGTTCCGCGTGCACGGGGTCTTCAACATCAACCTCGCCACGATGCCGATGAGCCGGATCCTCGACATCTCGATGCACCAGCCCTTCATCGGGCAGGTGTTCGGCTTCGGCCACTTCGTGTTCGAGACCGCCGCGCAGGACCAGGGCCTACGCGCCATCCGGTACGTGGGCGACCCTCAGAAGCGTGACCTGACGATCCAGCGCGTCATCGCCCGCGCCGGCCTGCGCACCAAGATGCGCATGGACGACGAGGACGACGACGGCTCGTAGCGGCTAGGCCAGTGCCTGGTCGACCAGCTCCTTGGCCGCGGCCTGGACATCGCGCAGGTGCTCTTCGCCCTTGAGCGACTCGGCGTAGATCTTGTACTTGTCCTCCGTGCCCGACGGCCGCGCGGCGAACCACGCGTTGTCCGTGGTCACCTTGATGCCACCGATGGGGGCATCGTTGCCGGGCGCGTTCGACAGCACGGCGCGGATGGGTTCGCCGGCCAACTCGTCGACGGTCACGTCGTCGCGGCCGAGCTTGCCGAGCCGGGCCTTCTGCTCACGGTTCGCGTCGGCGTCCACGCGGGCGTAGTAGGACTTGCCGAACTCCTCCTCGAGTTCCGCGTAGTGCTCGCTCGGGGTCTTGCCCGTGACGGCGATGATCTCGGAGGCGAGCAGCGCCAGCAGGATGCCGTCCTTGTCCGTGGTCCACGTCTTGCCGTCGAGGGTCAGGAAGGACGCACCAGCGGACTCCTCGCCGCCGAAGCCGATCGAGCCGTCGGTGAGGCCCGGCACGAACCACTTGAAGCCCACCGGTACCTCGACGAGGCGGCGGCCCAGCTTGGCTGCGACCTTGTCGATCAGCGAACTCGAGACCAGCGTCTTGCCGATGCCGGCCTCCGCGGACCAGCCGGGGCGGTTGGCGAACAGGTAGTTGATTGCCACGGCGAGGTAGGCGTTCGGGTTCATCAGCCCGGCGTCGGGGGTGACGATGCCGTGGCGGTCCGAATCCGCGTCGTTGCCGGTCGCGACGGTGTACTTGTCGCGCGAGTTCACCAGCGAGGCCATCGCGTTCGGTGAGGAGCAGTCCATGCGGATCTTGCCGTCGGTGTCCAGGGTCATGAAGCGCCAGGTGGGATCCACCTCGGGGTTGACCACCTCGATGGGGAGGCCCTGCTCGGCCAGGTACTGCCAGTACTGCACTGCGGCGCCGCCCATCGGATCCGCGCCGTGGGTGAGGCCCGCGGCCTTGATGGCGGGGAAGTTCAGTGCCTGCGCCAGTTCCGCGCAGTAGGGGGAGCGGTAGTCGTAGCGCTGGATCTCGCTGGCGATCCGCTCGTAGGGGGTGCGCTTGACCGCCCCCATGTCCGAGAGCAGTTCGTTGGCGCGGGCCGCGATCACCATGGTGGCGTCCGTGTCGGCCGGGCCACCCGTCGGCGGGTTGTACTTGAAGCCACCGTCGCGCGGCGGGTTGTGCGACGGGGTCACGACGATGCCGTCGGCCTGCGCACCCAACTTGTCGTTGAAGCGGATGATGGCGCGGGACACGGCTGGCGTGGGCGTGTACTCGTCCTCGCGCTCGGCGAGCACCTCGACGCCGTTGGCGTGCAGCACCTCGAGCGCCGTCTTCCAGGCGGGCAGGGACAGCGCGTGGGTGTCCTTGCCGAAGAACAGCGGGCCGGTGGTGCCTTGGGAGGCGCGGTACTCGACGATCGCCTGCGTGGTGGCGGCGATGTGGGCCTCGTTGAACGCCGTGTCGAGCGACGAGCCTCGGTGGCCGGAGGTGCCGAAGACCACCATCTGGTCCGGGTTCGACGGGTCAGGCGTCTTGTCGTAGTACGCCGCGAGGAGGTCGTCGACGTTGATGAGATCTGATTCCTGTGCCGGCTGCCCGGCGCGCTCGTGTGCCATGAGGCCATCCTGCCAGCCTCAGCCCTTGACCGCACCCGAGACGAGGCCGGAAGTCATCTTGGACTGGACGATGAGGAAGAAGATGATGACCGGGATGGCCAGCACGGTGGAGGCCGCCATGACCTGGGCCCAGTCGACACCCCTGTTGACTGAGGCGTTCAGGAACCCTCGCAACCACAGTGGCAGCGTCTGGCTCTGGGAATCCGGCAACACCACCAGTGCGATGGTGAACTCGTTCCACGCCTGCAGGAACGCGTACACGCCGGAGGCGACCAGGCCGGGCGCGAGCAGGGGGAAGGTGATCCGCAGGAACGCCTGGGTGCGGGAGAGGCCATCGACCATCGCTGCCTCCTCCAGTTCGATGGGCACGCCGGCGACGAAGCCGCGCAGCATCCAGATGGTGAACGGCACGACGGCGGCCGTGTACAGCAGCGTGATGCCCAGCAGTGAGTTGAGGCCGAACGCCGGTACGTGGGCCCCCATGCTGGAGAGCATCTTGTACTGGGCGATGAAGAGGCCTTCGGCAGGCAGCATCTGGATCAGCAGCACCGCCAGTATGAAGGAGCGACGGCCCCGGAAACGGAACCTGGAGATGGCCAGTGCAGCCAGGAACGCAAAGGCGAGCACCAACAGCACGGTGAGCAGCGTGATGCCGAGGCTCATGCGCAGCGCACTGCCGAACGAGGGGTCGGACACAACCGCTCGAAGGTTGCTCCAGGTCACGTTGGTGGGGAGGAAGTTGGGCGGGATCTGGCGCAGCCGCGCGTTGGGCGTCAACGCGGACAACGCCATCCAGTAGACGGGGAACAGCCAGACCAGGGCGAGGATCAGCCCCACGATGCTCCAGAGGAACTTGCCCACTGTTGCTGGCTTCATCTCAGTTCTCCTCCTTCATGAGCGAACGGACGTAGGGCCAGCTCAGCAGCGCGGTCAATGCCAGGACGAACAGGGACACGGCCGACGCGGTGGCGAAGTCCTGACGGGCGACGCCCAACTCGTAGATGAAATTGCCCAGCAGATTCGTCTCGGCGACGGGGGCGCCAGCGTCCTGCAGCAGGCGGATCTGGGCGAACACCCGAAGGTCCCAGATGATCTGTAGCAGCAGCACGATGGACAGCACGGGCCGCACCATCGGCATGAGGATGTTCCAGAGGACCTGACGCGATGTGGCTCCATCGATCTTGGCGGCTTCGATGATCTCGTCGGAGACTTGTGTCAGCCCCGCGTAGAGCGACAGTGCAACGAACGGCACCGACATCCAGATGATGATCGCTGAGGCGACCACGAAGAACGTGCCGGGGCTGGACAGCCAGGCGAAGTTGGTGAATCGGGTCAGCCCCATGCTGCTGAGCAGCCAGTTCACCACGCCGCTGCGGTAGTCGAAGAGCCACCGGAAGACGGTGACCGCGGCCACCATGGGCATGGCCCAGGCCAGCAGGAGGCTGACCTGGATGATGATGCGCACGGCGTTGGGTACGGCCCGCATCAGGAGCGCGAAGCCCAGGCCTATGGCGACGGTCAGGAAGGCGTTGACCAGGCAGAACACGATCGAGCGGAGCACGACGTTCCACAACTGGCCCTGGCCGAAGATGGCCAGGTAGTTGGCCAGGCCCACGAACTTCGGGGGCTGGCCGAACTGTTGCGCCAGGCCGTACTCCTGCAGTGAGGTGACGATCTGCCACCCGATCGGATAGCCCAGCGCCGCCACCAGCACCACGATGGCCGGAAGCAGCAGCACGTAGGGGGCTGCGCGGCCCCGTCGTCGTCGTAGCATGCGGAGTCCTGAGGGGTTCGGGTGGGCGCCCGGTGGCCGGGC
>DURG01000227.1 GCA_012837465.1 Propionibacterium sp.
CCTGCCGGGCTCCGTCGGCCCGCTCAGTTGAGCGGGCAGTCTGCGGGGCGATCCTCGACGGCGCGGGGGCCCTGCCCGCGCATGCCCTGGCCCTCCTCGGCCCTGTGGCGCTGCGCCTTGCTGGCTTGGCCGATGCCACGGCCGCGCTGGGCGCCGGAGATGGGGGTGCTGCCATTGCGGTAGGCGGTGTAGGCGGCGAGATGCCGCTCGGAGCCGCGCTTGAGGCTCTCGAGGACATGCTTGGCCTCGGGGGCGGTGGTGCGGGCGATGGCGTTGGCGAGGTCTTCGATGTCAGCCTCCTCGACGGCGATGCCGGCCTCGTAGGCGTCGTCGATCGACTTCCTGCCGAGGGCGAGCAGTTCGTCGTACATGGCGGTGAGGGTGGGTTGGGCGTAGGTGCCGGGCGCGAGGCCCGCGGACGGGTCGTCGAGGCCGTAGAGCCGCAGCAGCCGGCCGATGGCGTCGAAGTGGCGCTGCTCGGACGAGGCGATGCGGTCGAAGGCGGTGTTGCTGCCGTATTCCTCGGCGAAGGCGCGGTACAGGTCACGGGCGAGGCGCTCCTCCTCGCGCATGAACGTGAGGTCCTCGGCGAGGGTGGCACTGGCGGTGCGGGTGGGGACGGTGGGCGCTGGCGGGGTGGGCCGGTCGGTGGGGCCGGGTGCGCCCCGGGCTGGCAGTGCGAGCCCGCCGACGGCGAGTGCAGCCGCTGTTGCCAGTGCGATGGACTGGGCGAGTTTCATGGGTTCCTCCCTTGTGGACGTACTTCTGAAACTACGGCGCGCACGTGTGGGCTCCGTCGGGGGATCGTGAAGCTTTGATGAAGTTGCCAGGCCGGCGGCTAGGCTTTCTGCATGAACGACGGTTCCCAACCCGGCCCCGGCTACGTCGTCGCGGACCGGTACCAGCTCGAGGAGAGGCTTGGCAGAGGTGGCATGTCCACCGTCTGGCGTGCCACCGACCTCGTGCTGCACCGCGAGGTGGCCGTCAAGGTCGTCGCAGAGATGGAGGACGCGGAGACCACGGCTGAACGCTTCCGCCGCGAGGCCCGCGCCACCGCCGCGCTGAACCACCCCAACATCGTCAGCGTCTTCGACGCCGGCGTCGACCACGAACGCGCCTTCCTCGTCATGGAACTGCTGCCCGGCCGCACGCTTGCCGACGAGTTGCGCAGCCGCGGCGCGTTCCCCGTCGGGGAAGTGCGTGACATCGCCGTGCAGGTGGCCGGCGCGCTGCACGCCGCCCATGAGGCAGGTCTCGTCCACCGCGACATCAAGCCCGGCAACATCGCGCGCACCGCCGAGGGCGGCGTCAAGGTGCTCGACTTCGGCATCACCCACATCATCGACAAGGGTGTGGCCGGCGGCCACCACCCGCTCACCGCCACCGGGGCGGTCATCGGCACCGCCGCGTATCTCGCGCCCGAGCAGGCCCGTGGTGAGCGCGTGGACCAGCGCGCAGACCTGTACTCGCTGGGCTGCGTCCTCTACACGCTGCTGACCGGCAAGCCCCCGTTCCAGGGGCCGACGGCGGTCTCCACGATGATGCTGCACGCCACGGAGCCGGTGCCCGACCTGGCCGACGTGCGCCCCGACGTTCCGCAGGAGATGGCCGCCGTCGTCCACGCCCTCCTCCAGAAGAACCCGGAGGCCCGGCCCCAGACCGCCGCGGACGTCGGCCACGCCATGCAGGCCGACACCGCAGAGCAGGTCACCCGCTACCTCCCGCCGCCCATCGTGGGGGAGGACACGACGGTGGTTCCGGGCAGCACCCTGCCCGCCCCGGCGCGCGCCTACCCG
>DURG01000228.1 GCA_012837465.1 Propionibacterium sp.
AGGCGGTTGTTGCGGTTGATGACGCGACGGTAGAGGTCGTTCAGGTCCGAGGTGGCGAAGCGACCACCGTCGAGCTGCACCATGGGGCGCAGGTCCGGGGGGATGACCGGGACGACGTCGAGCACCATCGAATCAGGGGCGTTCTGCCCGTTGAGGAAGGCGCTGACGACCTTGAGTCGCTTCAGGGCGCGGGTCTTGCGCTGGCCCTTGCCGGTGGCGATGGTCTCGCGCAGCGAATCGGCCTCGGCCTGGAGGTCGAAGGAACGCAGGCGCTTCTGGATCGCCTCCGCACCCATCGAACCCTCGAAGTACTTGCCGAAGCGCTTCTTCATCTCGCGGTACAGCGTCTCGTCGCCCTCGAGGTCCTGGACCTTGAGGGACTTGAAGCGCTGCCACACCTCTTCGATGCGGTCCAGCTGGCGCTGGGCGCGGGTGCGGAGGAGGTTGGCCTCCTTCTCGCCGGCCTCGCGGACCTTGCGCTTGATGTCGGCCTTCGCGCCCTCTTCCTCGAGCTCGGCGAGGTCTTCCTCGAGCTTGCGGAGGCGGGCCTCGATGTCGGCGTCGCGCTTGGCTGCGACCTGCTTGGTCTCGGTCTCGACCTTGGCCTGCAGCGAGGAGAGATCCCGGTGGCGGGCCTCCTCGTCGACGGCGGTGATCATGTGCGCGGCGAAGTAGATGACCTTCTCGAGGTCCTTCGGCGCGATGTCCAGCAGGTAGCCGAGGCGGCTCGGGACACCCTTGAAGTACCAGATGTGGGTCACGGGCGCGGCCAGCTCGATGTGGCCCATGCGCTCACGGCGCACGTTGCTGCGGCTCACCTGGACGCCACAGCGCTCGCAGACGATGCCCTTGAAGCGGACCCGCTTGTACTTGCCGCAGTAGCACTCCCAGTCACGGGTGGGCCCGAAGATCTTCTCGCAGAAGAGGCCGTCACGCTCGGGCTTGAGCGTGCGGTAGTTGATGGTCTCGGGCTTCTTGACCTCGCCCTCGGACCACTTCTGGATCTGCTCGGTGCTCGCGAGCCCGATCCGGAGTTCGTCGTAGAAGTTCACGTCCAGCACGTTTGGCTTCTCTTTCCCCTACTTCGGCAGTAGGCGCCTATGTCTGAAAAGTCTGAGTTTCGGTTGGCTGAGTTGATTCTCAGACTTCGCCGACGTCCATGAAGTTGTCGCTGCCGGGGCGGCGACCCAGGTCGATGCCGAAGTCCTCGGCGGAACGCATGTCGTCCTCCGAATCGGCCAGATCGATGACGGTGCCGTCGTCCGAGAGGACCTCGACGTTCAGGCAGAGCGACTTCATTTCCTTGACGAGCACCTTGAACGACTCGGGGATGCCGGGTTCAGGGATGTTCTCGCCCTTGACGATCGCCTCGTAGACCTTGACGCGGCCGGGCACGTCGTCGGACTTGATGGTGAGCAGCTCCTGGAGCGCCCAGGCTGCGCCGTAGGCCTCGAGGGCCCACACTTCCATCTCACCGAAGCGCTGGCCGCCGAACTGGGCCTTGCCGCCCAGCGGCTGCTGCGTGATCATCGAGTACGGACCCGTCGAACGAGCGTGGATCTTGTCGTCGACCAGGTGGTGCAGCTTCAGCATGTACATGTAGCCGACGCCGATCTTCTCCGGGTACGGCTCGCCGGAGCGACCGTCGTAGAGGCTGGCCTTGCCGCTGGAGTCGATCAGGCGCTCCCCATCACGGGTCTCCAGCGAGTTCTCCAGGAGGCCGGTGATCTCCTGCTCGTTCGCACCGTCGAAGACGGGGCTGGCGAGCTTGGCGTCACCGTCGACGTGGCCGAGGCCGACGTCGCGGAGGCGTTCGGCCCATTCGGCCTTGACCTCGGTGACGTCCCAGCCGGTCTTGGCGATCCACCCGAGGTGGTTCTCCAGGACCTGGCCGACGTTCATTCGCGAGGGCACGCCGAGCGGGTTCAGCACGATGTCGACGGGGGTGCCGTCCTCGAGGAACGGCATGTCCTCGACGGGGAGGATCTTCGAGATGACGCCCTTGTTGCCGTGGCGGCCGGCGAGCTTGTCGCCGTCGGAGATCTTGCGCTTCTGGGCGACGTGGACGCGCACCAGCTGGTTGACGCCGGGGGGCAGTTCGTCGTCGTCCTCGCGGTTGAACACGCGCACGCCGATGACGGTGCCGGACTCGCCGTGGGGCACCTTCAGCGAGGTGTCGCGGACTTCGCGGGCCTTCTCACCGAAGATAGCGCGCAGGAGGCGCTCCTCCGGGGTGAGCTCGGTCTCGCCCTTCGGCGTGACCTTGCCGACGAGGATGTCGCCGGCCGAGACCTCTGCGCCGATGCGCACGATGCCGCGCTCGTCGAGGTCCGCCAGCATCTCGTCGGAGACGTTGGGGATCTCACGGGTGATCTCCTCGGCGCCCAGCTTCGTGTCGCGGGCGTCGACCTCGTGCTCCTCGATGTGGATCGAGGTGAGGACGTCCTCCTGGACGATGCGCTGGGACAAGATGATGGCGTCCTCGTAGTTCAGGCCCTCCCAGGGCATGAAGGCGACGAGGAGGTTCTTGCCGAGGGCAAGCTCACCCTGGTCCGTGCAGGGGCCGTCCGCGAGGGGGGTGCCCAGCTCGACGCGGTCACCGGGGGCGACCAGCGGGCGCTGGTTGATGCAGGTGCCGGCGTTCGAGCGCACGAACTTGTTCAGGCGGAAGCTGGAGTAGGTGCCGTCGTCGTTGGCGATCTCGAGGAGATCCGCCGAGACGGAGCTGACCACGCCGGGCTTGTGCGCGAGCGTGACGTCACCGACGTCGACGGCGGCGCGGTACTCCATGCCGGTGCCGACGAGGGGTGCCTCGTTGCGCAGCAGGGGCACGGCCTGACGCTGCATGTTGGCACCCATGAGGGCACGCGACGCATCGTCGTGCTCGAGGAACGGGATCAGCGCGGTGGCGATGGAGACCATCTGGCGCGGCGACACGTCCATGTACTCGACCTCGGCCATGGGGACCTCGTCGGCGTCACCGTGCTTGAGGCGCACGAGCACGCGCTCCTCGGTCAGGCGACCCTGTTCGTCCACCTCGGCGTTGGCCTGGGCGATGGCGTAGCGGTCCTCTTCATCGGCGGTCAGGTAGTCGATCTGATCGGTGACCTTGCCGTCGACGACCTTGCGGTACGGCGTCTCGATGAAGCCGAAGGCGTTGACGCGGGCGAACGACGCCAGCGAGCCGATCAGGCCGATGTTCGGGCCTTCAGGGGTCTCGATGGGGCACATGCGGCCGTAGTGCGACGGGTGGACGTCACGGACCTCCATGCCGGCGCGATCGCGGGAGAGGCCGCCGGGGCCCAGTGCGGAGAGGCGACGCTTGTGCGTCAGGCCGGCCAGCGGGTTGTTCTGGTCCATGAACTGCGACAGCTGCGAGGTGCCGAAGAACTCCTTCAGCGCAGCGGTCACCGGACGGATGTTGATCAGCGTCTGCGGCGTGATGGCCTCGATGTCCTGCGTGGTCATGCGGTCACGCACGACCCGCTCCATGCGGCCGAGGCCGGTGCGCAGCTGGTTCTGGATCAGCTCGCCGACGGTGCGGAGGCGGCGGTTGCCGAAGTGGTCGATGTCATCGGCCTCGACGGGGACGTCACCCAGCATCTCCTTGTGCTCGTGGAGGGCGACGACGTAGCGGATGGCCGAGGCGATGTCGTCCTCGGTGAGCACCTGCTGGTCGAACGGCAGGTCCAGGCCCAGCTTCTTGTTGATCTTGTAGCGACCGACCTTCGCCAGGTCGTAGCGCTTGTCGTTGAAGTAGTAGTTGTCGAGCAGCGCCTGCGCAGCGTCGCGCGCCGGGGGCTCACCCGGGCGGAGCTTGCGGTAGATGTCGAGGAGGGCCTCGTCCTGCGTCTTGACGGTGTCCTTCTCCAGGGTGAGGCGCATGGCCTCGGAGTCACCGAACTCGGCGAGGATCTTGTCCTCGGTCCAGCCGAGCGCCTTGAGCAGCACGGTGACGTTCTGCTTGCGCTTGCGGTCGAGGCGCACGAAGACCATGTCGCGCTTGTCGATCTCGAACTCGAGCCACGCGCCACGCGACGGGATGACCTTGCAGGAGAAGATGTCCTTGTCCGAGGTCTTGTCGGGGGTCTGCTCGAAGTACACGCCGGGCGAACGCACCAGCTGCGAGACGACGACACGCTCGGTGCCGTTGATGATGAAGGTGCCACGATCCGTCATCAGCGGGAAGTCGCCGATGAAGACGGTCTGGGACTTGATCTCGCCGGTCTCGTTGTTCGTGAACTCGGCGGTCACGAAGAGGGGGGCCGCGTACGTGGTGTCGCGGTCCTTGCACTCCTCGATCGACCACTTGGGCTCCTCGAAGCGGTGGTCGCGGAACGACAGCGCCATGGAGTCCTGGAAATCGGTGATGGGCGAGATCTCGGCGAAGATCTCCTCCAGGCCGGAGCGGGTGTTGACGTCGGTGCGGCCGGCAGCGAGTTGCTCCTCGACCTTCGCCCGCCAGGTCTCATTCCCGATCAGCCAGTTGTATGCGTCGATCTGCAGATCCAGGAGGTTGGGAACCTCCAGCGGCTCGAGAATCTTCGCGAAGGAGATTCGGCCGGTGGACGAGACGACATTGGTGTTCTTCAACGCAGAGCGCGAGGCGGCCAAGATATGGGTCCTTCCAAGAACGCTTTAAGCAAATATCCGTGCATGGCGAACGGCCCGTGTCAAGTCACGGGCGCAACGCATAGCGGGGCAAAGAAACACTCTACACCAAATTGCTGCGGACAGCAACAACCGCGGGCCCCAAGTTTCCGGCCGGCGGTGGAAGGATCGTCGTTGATCGTGCGGCAACGATGATACCGCGCCCGCGCCGCGTCGCAAGTAGGCGCCCCGTCCCTCGATACATCCCGCTCGTTCCTCGCGGGACACTCGGGACCCGACAAACCGGGACACTCAGGACCCGACAAACCGCTGCCCCTCGCGGGACACTCGGGACCCGACAGGCCGGGACGCTCAGGATCCGTCAGGTCGTCGCAGAGGCGTTCCAGGCGTCGACGAGCCGCTCGACCTCCGCCTTGTACTCGTCACTGGCCCGCCGATCGCGCTCGACGCCCTTGGCCTGGCCGTCGGCAGTGGAGCGGAAGGTCAGGTGCCGGGCGATGCGGCCCTGGAGGTTGACCTCCCACTCCCCCTCCCATCCGATGGCGCGCAGGGCCGCCGTGACCCGGCTCCACGTCTCCGGCCGCTCGTGGTCGAGGTTCACGTTGAGGCGGCCGGGCGAGAGGCTGGCGAACGTGGCGCCAGCACCCGTGGCGGCCTCCGCGGCCGGGTATAGGGTACGCATCGCTGCTTGGCTGCCCTCGACGAAGATCCGTGCCCCCTGGGTAGGGCACGACAGCTTGAAGGGGCGGCCTGGATCAGGCGCCTCGGCCAGGAAGTGCCCACACCCGGGAGAATCCATCCGCGTGCCCACCTCGAACTGATGGCTCGAATAGCGCAGGGAGTAGCCGCCGTCGGTGCCGATGACCCAGGCAAGCAGTTCCAGCGGCGGATCGAGGCCGGGCCCCACGTCGAGCGACAGCCCGTTCTCCGAGGACAGGCCCCAGGCGTGCCCACCCAGTTCAGTCGCGGCGGCGGGCAGATCCGCAGGGTCCAGCACGACGAGGTGCTCCCCCTTCAGCGACAGCCGCTCCGCCCCGAAGGATTCGAGGCTCCGTGCACGGGGGGCGACCTCATGCGCGACGAACGGCCCGAGCCACGCGCCCCCGACCGTCCGCACCACCGTGCGCACCCCGTCGGGCGCGGGCGCGTCCTTGGCCGTCGCCAGGAGATCCGGAGAGTCGTACTCCAGCATGGTCAGGTTACGGTCGGTGCGCTGCGTCCGCGCCTTGTCATTGACCTCCCCCCATCCGAGGCGACGCATGGTGGCGCCCGCAGGCAGTGCCGCATCGGCGACCTGCCACAGCGTCTCGTCGACGTCGCCCTGGGCGGTGAACTCGAACGACGTCCGGCCGCCGACCACGGGCCAGTCCACCCGGCCGACGAAACGGCTGCTCTTCGGCGGCTTGACCTTCGCCACCGCTTCGCGCACCACTTCGGCGAAGCGTCGTGCCTCGGAGTAGGAGCCGACGCTGTGGTGCACCGCCGCCCCGGTGGTGCCCATCTTCCACTCGTGACGCACGACCCTCGCGCCGGGGAAGTCCGTCTGCGTGGCACCCCACTCCTCCAATCGGGTGGCCGCCTTGCCGGTGGCGAACACCGCGCAGCCGGAGACCAGGGCCGCCACGATCATGACCGGGACCGTCAACCAGCGCTTCAGCATGCCCCGACGCTAGCGGACGCCAGGTTCGCAGACATGGGCAACGGCCCGTCCCCCACTGGGGAACGGGCCGTTGCTGGAAGAGTCGGTGTGACCTAGATCACTTGAACTCGACGGAGCCACCGGCGGCCTCGAGGGCCTCCTTGGCCTTGTCCGCGGTCTCCTTGTCGACGCCCTCGAGCACCGGCTTGGGAGCACCCTCAACGAGGTCCTTGGCCTCCTTCAGGCCGAGGGAGGTCAGGGCGCGCACCTCCTTGATGACGGCGATCTTCTTGTCGCCACCCGAGGTCAGGATGACGTCGACCTTGTCCGAGCCACCTTCGTCGGCGGCGTCGCCACCGGCCTCGCCACCGCCGGCGGCGGGGGCAGCAGCAGCCACGGCCACGGGAGCGGCAGCGGTGACACCGAAGGTGTCCTCGAACAGCTTGACGAACTCGGAGAGCTCGATCAGGGTCATCTCCTTGAAGGCGTCAAGGAGCTCTTCGTTGGTGAGCTTAGCCATGAGGCTTTCCTTTCAGATTTGTCCGCAGCGTGCGGAACAGTTGTTATTCCGCAGCTTCCGCTGCTTCGGGTGCCGCATCCGCGGCGGGGGTCTCGTCCGTGGCTTCGGCAGCAGGCGCGGAGCCAGCGCCACCGATCAGGGCGGGGTTGGCCTGAGCGGCCTCCTGGAGCGCACCGAACACGCGGGCACCCTTCGTGAGGGACGCGGCCAGCATGTAGGCAGCCTTCGAGAGGTTCGCCTGCATCGCGCCGGCCATCTTCGCCAGCAGGACCTCGCGGGATTCGAGGTCGGCCAGCTTCAGAACGGCCTGGGCGTCGAGGAAGTTGCCTTCCAGGACACCACCCTTGATTGCCAGAGACGGATTGGCCTTTGCGAAGTCACGCAGCCCCTTGGTGGCGGCGGCGATGTCACCGGTGACGAACGCGATGGCGGTGGGGCCGGTCAGGGTCTCGTCGAGCCCCTCGATGCCAGCTTCCTTGGCCGCAATCGCCGTCAGGGTGTTCTTCGCAACGGCGTAGGTGGCGTTCTCACCGAGCGAACGGCGCAGTTCCTTGAGCTGCGCCACGGTGAGACCGCGGTACTCGGTCAGCACTGCCGCCTCGGAGTTGCTGAAAGCCTCAGCCAGCTCCGAAACCTTGGCAGCCTTGTCCGGCCTAGCCATATGAGTCTCCTTCCGGTCTAACACCTCTGCCCGCCCTTGGACGGGGCGAACCGAGGGCCGAAGTGACGCGTGACACAAAAAAACGCCCCTGCGCAAGCGGCACGGGGCGGACAGGGCGGGCCTGTTCAACTCATGTTCACCTGCGCGGGTGCCTTGCGGCTTTATGGCTGTGCCACCTGCGGTCTTCGGCTGGACGGACTTTACCGGACGCACGCCGGCGGGCCAAATCGGCACCCCTCCCCCTGTCCGGCGCAGACCGCCGGCTCGGGGATGGCACGGGTGGTGCATTACAGTTTCGTAGCTGAGACACCCCACATCCGGAAGAGAAGACTGACATGCGCCGCATCCTCGCCGCCGGCCTCCTGGCCGCACTGACCCTGACCGCGTGCGGTGGCGACAACGCCGCCGATCCCGCCACGGACACCACCGACGGCGCCGCCGCGGACGCCACCGATCGCACCTTCGACGTCTCGGGCGTCGAGAAGGTTGACGAGATCGCCGCGCTGCTGCCCCAGGCCGTGGCCGACAAGGGCACGCTCACCGTCGGCGCCTCCACCGACTACGCGCCCGCCGAGTTCCGCGCCGACGACCTCACCACCGCCATCGGCTACGACGTCGACCTGAGCAAGGCGCTCGGCAAGGTGCTCGGCCTCGAGGCCGAGGTCGTCGACGGCGAGTTCGCCTCCCTCATCCCGGGCATCGGCTCCAAGTACGACGTGGGCATCTCCTCGTTCACGATCCGCGAGGACCGCATCGAGCAGGCCAACATGATCTCCTACATCACCGTCGGCTCCAGCTACGCGGTCAAGACCGGAAACCCCGAGGGCTTCGACCCCGACGACGTGTGCGGTGCCAGCATCGCCGTCCAGACGGGCACCTGGCAGGAGGAGGAGATCGCGACCTTCAGCGCCGACTGCGAGGCAGCCGGCAATGAGGCCATCGACGTGCTCTCCTACGCCCGCCAGTCAGAGGCCACCACCAACGTGGCCGGCGGCAAGGCCGTGGCCTTCTACGCCGATTCCACCGTCGCTGACTACGCGTCGGCCCTCACCGGGGACCAGCTCGAGGTCGTCGGCGGCGTCCGCGACGCAGCCCCGCAGGGCATCGTCGTGGCCAAGGACGACGACGCGCTCACCGATGCCATGCAGAAGGCCATGCAGCACCTCATGGACGACGGCACCTGGACCGCGATCCTCGACAGCTGGGGCATCGACGCCGACGCCGCGCTCACGACGGCCGAACTGAATCCTGCCAGCTGACATGCAGCGCCCCGAACTGATCGACGCCCGCCCCGTTCCCAGGCCCAGCCTGTGGATCTGGGCGGGCATCGTCGTCCTGGTGGCCGCCGCGTTCATCTACGACCTGTTCACCAACGGCAACTACCGCTGGGACGTCGTGGCCGACCACCTGTTCGACCCCCGGGTGCTGAGCGCGGTGGTCTGGACACTCATCCTGACGGTGGGCGCAATGGTGCTCGGCATCACGATGGCCGTGACCATGGCCGTGATGCGGATGAGCACCAATCCGATCCTCCGGGGCGTCGCCTGGGCCTACATCTGGTTCTTCCGCGGCACCCCGATCTTCACCCAGCTCATCTTCTGGGGCCTGTTCGTCGTGCTCTGGCCGACGATCACGCTCGGCATCCCCTTCGGTCCGGAGCTCTTCTCCGTCGACTCGAACGTCTTCTACACCCCCGCCCTGTTCGCCATCATCGGCCTGGGCCTCAACGAGGGCGCCTACCTCTCCGAGATCGTGCGCGCCGGGCTCAACTCCGTCGACAAGGGCCAGTGGGAGGCCGCCACCGCGCTGGGCATGAAGCGTTCGAAGACGCTGTGGCGCATCGTGATGCCCCAGGCCATGCGCGTCATCGTGCCCCCAACGGGCAACGAGACCATCTCGATGCTGAAGACGACGTCGCTGGTGCTGGCCGTGCCGGTCTCCCTCGAACTGCAGTTCGTCACCAACGCCATCGGCAACAAGGCGTTCCTGCCCATCCCCCTCCTGATCGTCGCGGCCATCTGGTACCTGTTCATCACCTCGGTGCTGATGGTCTTCCAGTCGCGCCTCGAGCGCTACTACGGCAAGGGATTCGACGACTCCGAGGCTGACCGTGGCAAGGTCAAGGGCATGTCCAAGCGGCAGCAGGCCATCCTCGCCTCCGGCACCGTCCACGACGACCCCAACCTGGAGGTGACCCCGTGACCACAACCCCCATGGTGGACATCCGCGGCGTGCACAAGTTCTTCGGCGAACTGCACGTCCTCAAGGGCATCGACCTGCAGGTGCAGCGCGGCGAGGTGTGCGTGGTGCTGGGCCCGTCCGGCTCCGGCAAGTCCACGCTGATCCGCTGCATCAACGAACTCGAGCAGATCAGCGCCGGGCGACTCTACGTCGACGGCGAACTGATGGGCCTGCGCGAGGAGGACGGCACGCTGTACCGCCTCAGCGACGAGCAGATCGCCAAGCAGCGTGAACGCGTCGGCATGGTCTTCCAGCGCTTCAACCTGTTTCCCCACATGACCGCGCGCGAGAACGTCATGGAGGCGCCGCGCCAGGTGCGCGGGCTGCGCAAGGACGAGGCTGCGAAGCTGGCCGACGAGCAACTCGCCCGCGTCGGCCTCTCCGACCGGGCCGACCACTACCCCGCCCAGCTCTCCGGCGGCCAGCAGCAGCGCGTCGCCATCGCCCGGGCGCTGGCCATGGAACCCGAGCTGATGCTCTTCGACGAGCCCACGTCGGCGCTCGACCCCGAGTTGGTGGGCGAGGTGCTGGGTGTGATGCAGGAGCTGGCCGCCAGCGGCATGACGATGATCGTGGTCACCCACGAGGTGGGCTTCGCCCGCGAGGTGGGCGACCAGGTGGTCTTCATGGATGATGGCGTGATCGTCGAGCGCGGCGAGCCCCGCCAGGTGATCGACAGCCCCCGTGAGCAGCGCACGAAGGACTTCTTCGACAAGGTCCTCTGACCCCCTCCCGAGCCGCGGTGCCACCCGCTGCGGCTCCATGGTGGTCGAGTCCTCGATACAGCGACGGAAGGGCCAGGTCGTCGGAAGGTTCGGCAAGCGTGCAGGGCCTTTCCGCGGCACGCGTTTTGCTTAAGTGACTTAACCATCACTAGTGTCCGCTGCATGAGTTCTCGCAGCGCGACCGAGCAGCGACTCGCCCTGCAGTTGCACCGGTGGGTGGCCGCCTCTGGCGAGTTGGCGCACCGCTACGCAGAGGTGACCGACCTCAACCCGTCGGACTTCGCCGCCATCCTGTACCTCTGGGAGCAGGGCCTCGAGGACAATCCGGTGACCGCGTCCCAGTTGGCCAAGCACCTCAAGGTGACCCCGGCCGCGGTGACCTACCTCGTCGAGCGCCTCGTGAAGCGGGGCCTGCTCGAACGCGCCCCCAACCCGGAAGACCGACGGCAGGTGCTGCTCAGCGTCTCCGCCGACGGCGGGCACCTGGGCCATGGCTTCCTCGCGCCGCAGGACGCCTGGTTGAGCCGCACCCTCGCCGGCCGCAGCGACGAGGAACTCACCACCGCCATCGGCATCCTGGCCGATCTCACCGACGCCCTCGCCCACCTGGGCACCCACCACCACGAGGAGCCCAACCATGACTGACCCCACCACCACGCCGGGCACGGCCGCCCCCTCCCGGTGGGTGCTGATCCTGGTCCTCTACCTCTCCGGCCTCTTCATGGGCGCGCTCGACACGGGCATCATCACGCCGGCGCGCACCATCATCCAGTCCGACCTTGGCGTCGACGAGAAGACCGGCATCTGGATGATCACGGTCTACACGCTGGCCTACGCCGCGGCCATCCCCGTCATGGGCAAGCTCGCGGACCAGATGGGCCGCAAGCCCCTCTACCTCATCGCCATCGGCCTGTTCGGCGTCGGCTCCCTGCTGTGCGGCGTCTCGCAGGACGTGGGCAGCTTCGAACTGCTGATCATCGCCCGCATCATCCAGGCCATCGGCGGCGGCGGCATCGTCCCCATCGCGACGGCCGAGGTGGGCACCTCGGTGCCTGAGGAGAAGCGCGGCATGGCGCTCGGCCTCGTCGGCGGCGTCTACGGCATCGCCAACGTGTTCGGGGCCTCAGCAGGCAGCCTCATCCTCGACATCGTCGGCATTGAGAACTGGCAGTGGATCTTCTACATCAACGTGCCGATCGCCATCGCGATCATCCTGGTCGGCCTCAAGTTCCTGCCCGCGGCCGAGAGTGAGACGCGGGGCAGGCTCGACCTGGCCGGCATCACGGTGCTCGTGGCCCTGATCCTGGCCCTCTTGTACGGGCTGCAACACCTCGACTTCTTCAACCTCGGCGAGAGCCTCCGGGATCCCAACGTGTGGCCCTTCCTCCTCGCCGCGCTCTTGTTGCTGCCCCTGTTGGTCTTCATCGAGATGCGGGCCGCCGATCCGGTGCTCAACCTGCGCTACTTCAGCAACCGCGTGATCGGCGTCACCCTCCTGCTGGCCGCGCTGTCCGGCGTGATTATGATGTCGATCGTCTTCATCCCCCAGTTCGCAGAGAACTCGCTGGCCATGCGGGCCGGCTCGGGCGGCTACCTCGTCGTGATCCTCGGCCTGGCCTCCGGCGTCGGTGCCCCCATGAGCGGCCGCCTCACGGACAAGTACGGCCCCCGTGCCGTGTTGGGCACCGGCGCGCTCATCACCCTGCTGGCCGCCGCGGTGCTCGTGTGGTGGACGGCACCGAACCCCAGCATGGTCTCGGTGGTGCTGGCACTCATCCTGATGGGTCTGGGCCTCGGCTTCCTGATCGGCTCGCCCATCAACTACCTCCTGCTGAAGTCGGTGCCCGAGCGCGAGTCGACCTCCTCCATGGCCACCATGTCGCTGGTGCGCGCCGTGGGCACGACGCTGGCCCCCGCCATCCTCGTGGGCCTGCTGGCGAACTCCCTGGCCGGCATGTCCGGCACGCTCATGCGCCAGATGCCGACGACGGTGACGATGCCTGCACTCCCCCACGCCGCTGAGCTCCAGCAGAGGTTCGACGCGCTGAGGGAGGATCCGCGCATGGGCCCCGCGCTGGCCGACATGGACATCCCAGACCTCACGCAGAACAGCGTCGAGATCGACATGGACGGCGGATCCGGATCCCTCCCGGCCGACCTCCAACTGCTGATGCGCAACGCCGACGTCACCACCATCGTCGAGCGCTCGGTCACCGTGGCCGAGCACATGTTCGACCAGCAGAAGCCGGCACGCGTCGCCGCGATCCAGGCGGGCGTCGACGAGGCGGTCGCGACGCTCGAGGAGCAGCTGGCCGAGATCCCGGACATGCCCGCGACGGCGGCCGCGCGCGAGGAGATGGCCACCACGGTGACGCAGTTGGAGGAGCTCTCGGCTGCCGTGCCCGGTGCCTTCGACCAGGCCAAGGAGGATTACGTCGCGGACCTGCGGGCAGATGGCCCCGCGCTCGAGGCCACGTTCCAGCACGAGCTCAACATGGGGTTCGTGAACCTCTTCTGGTTCTACGGCGCCACGGCGCTGCTGATGCTCGTCCTGTTGCTGTTCATCCCCAGCCGCCAGGACCTCTGAACGGGCCACGACGAAGACACGAAAAGGGCCC
>DURG01000229.1 GCA_012837465.1 Propionibacterium sp.
AGCAGAAGCCCGATTACGTCGTCGTCGCCACCCCCACCCGCTACCACGAGGAGATCGGCCTGACGCTGGCGGAGGCCGGCATCCACGCGCTGATCGAGAAGCCTCTCGCCGCCACCACGCAGTCGGCCAAGAACCTCGCCGAGGCGTTCGCAGCCAAGGGCCTCAGCGGCGCCACCGGCCACATCGAGCGCTACAACCCGGCGCTGCAGAGCCTGCGCAAGCGCCTCGAGAACGGCGACCTGGGTGACCTGTACCAGATCACCACCCGCCGCCAGGGCCCGTTCCCGGCGCGGATCGCCGATGTCGGCGTCGTGAAGGACCTCGCGTCGCACGACATCGACCTGACCGCCTGGGTGACCCAGCGCAAGTACGAACTGGTCGCCGCCCGCACCATGAGCAAGGCCGGCCGCGAGTACGAGGACATGGTCTCGGCCACCTGCCAGCTCGAGGGCGGGCTCATGTCGAACCACCTCGTCAACTGGCTGACCCCCACCAAGGAACGCCTCACGATCGTCACCGGCGAGAAGGGCATGTTCGTCGCGGACACCCTCACCGCGGACCTGACGTTCTACGCCAACGGCCAGGTGGCCACCACCTGGGCGGACATCGCGCAGTTCCGCGGCGTCACCGAGGGCGACGTCACCCGCTACGCGATCTCGAAGCCCGAGCCGCTGCGCACCGAGCACGAGAACTTCCGCGATGCCATCCTCGGCAAGGACGCGGACATCGTCACGATGGAGCAGGGCGCCCGCGTCGTCGAGGTGTGCGAGGCCATGATCGAATCGGCCAAGACCGGCCAGTTCATCTCCGTCAACTGAGAACAAGGGAGAACACCCAGGTGAAGATCACCGTCGTAGCACTGGGCAAGATCGGCCTGCCGCTGGCCGTGCAGTTCGCGGACGCCGGCCATGAGGTCATCGGCGCAGACGTGCAGCAGGGGGTCGTCGACCTGGTCAACCAGGCCACCGAGCCCTTCCCGGGTGAGGCGCACCTGCAGGAGAAGCTCTCCGAGCTCGTGCCCGCCGGCAAGCTCCGCGCGACCACCGACACCTCGGCCGCCGTCGCCGAATCCGACGCGGTCGTCGTGGTGGTGCCGCTGTTCGTCAACGCCGAGGGTGTGCCGGATTTCGAGTGGATGGACAACGCCACCCGCTCCATCGCGGCGGGCCTGAAGCCGGGCACGCTCGTCTCCTACGAGACGACGTTGCCCGTCGGCACCACCCGCAACCGGTGGAAGCCCATGCTCGAGGAGGGCTCGGGCCTCAAGGAGGGCGAGGACTTCCACGTGGTGTTCTCCCCGGAGCGCGTGCTCACCGGCCGCGTGTTCGAGGACCTGCGCAAGTACCCCAAGCTCATCGGCGGCCTCTCCGACGAGGGCGCCCGCCGCGCCAAGGAGTTCTACGAGGCCGTCCTCACCTTCGACGAGCGCCCCGACCTCCCGCGCGGCAACGGCGTGTGGGACCTCGGTTCGGCCGAAGCGTCCGAGATGGCCAAGCTGGCGGAGACCACGTACCGCGACGTCAACATCGGCCTGGCCAACGAGTTCGCCAAGTTCGCCGGCAAGTCCGGGATCGACGTCTACCAGGTCATCGAGGCGTCGAACTCGCAGCCGTACTCGCACATCCACCGCCCCGGCATCGCCGTCGGCGGGCACTGCATCCCGATCTACCCGCGCCTGTACCTCTGGACGGACCCCGACGCCACCGTCGTCGAGACCGCCCGCAAGGCCAACGCCGCGATGCCCGCCTACGCCGTGCAGATGCTGGCCGACAAGGTCGGCGACCTCACCGGCAAGCGGGTCGCCGTGCTCGGCGCCTCCTACCGCGGGGGCGTGAAGGAGACGGCGTTCTCCGGCGTGTTCCCCGTGGTCGCTGAGCTGCGCGAACGCGGCGCAGACGTCGCGGTGCACGACCCGATGTTCACCGACGAGGAGCTCGCCGGCTACGGCTTCGCCCCGTACCACCTGGGCGAGGAGGCCGACTACGCCGTCGTGCAGACCGACCACGTCGAGTACCGCACGATCACCAAGGACGACCTGCCCGGCGTCAGCTTGATCGTCGACGGGCGCCGCAGCCTCGACCCTGTCGACTTCGACGGCGTCGAGATCCTGGTCATCGGCCTCGGCTGAGGTCGTCGTCGCTGGTTGAGCCTGCGAGCTCTGCGAGCAGTGTCGAAACCGGGTGACTCTTCAGTCTGGCTGTCGTGAAGCTTGGCGGTTTCGACGCGCCCGCGCTCCTCGTCCCTCGGAGGCGGCCGGCTCAACCAGCGTCAGGAGGCGGTGCCGGCGGGGCGGAAGGCGTAGACGCACGACAGCCTGAGGCTGGCCGCCTCGCACCACGCGCTCAGGGCGTCGTCGGGAACCTCCAACTCGTCGGCGACGGTGCGGATCAGTCGCTCGGCGGCGTCGGCCCGCGACGGGTCGAGCGAGCCCTGGACCTCCCGCAGCCGGACGTGGGCCAACAGGTTGCCGAGGTCGAGCGCCGCGTCGGAGAGGGCAAGCGTGTCGGAGTCGATGAGACCCGCCCTGGCATCGGGGAGCGTGACGAGCACCTGCTTGTCGTGGAGGTCGCGGTGGCTGAGGCACCACCTCGGGTCGGGGAGGGCGTTGAGCCGCTCCATGACCCCGCCGAAGCGCTCCCGCAGCGATGAGTGGCTGAGCCCCGCGGGCCGGGCAAGCTCGACCCGCAGCAGCCAGCCCGTCAGGGTTTGCTCCTCGTGCTCGACCCCGTAGCGGGGCAGGTCGGTGCCCAGGCCCGGGGTGCGGACCCACTCGGGCCACGCCGTCGCCCAGGCGCCCCACGCGGCCTCCCACGCCGCCTCGTCCCTCCCGCTGCCGAGTTGGTGGAGGCTGGTTCCGGGCACCACGTCGACGGTGAGTTCACCCTCGGGGGAGGCCCCGAGCACGTGGGGCGTGCGGAGCCAGCCGCCCACGGCCTGGAACGCGCGGGCGCGGGCCTCGGCCTCGGCCAGCTTCGACGGCCGTAGCGCCTTGGTGAAGCCGTCGGTCGTGCGCACCACGGCGCGCCGGCCGGCGCGGTGGACGAGAAGTTCGCCGCCAGCGAGGAGCCCCTGCAGGGCGGGGAGTTTCTTGTCGCGGCCGTACGGGGTGAGGGTGGTGCGCGCGGGTCGGGCGTCGTCGTCGAACCACACCAGCCCGGCGCGCAGCGCTCCGGCCTCGTCGTGGCCCTCGAAGCTGAGGCGGCGCAGGCCGTCGTCGATGCGCTCGAACCAGGCCCGCTCGAGGGTGACGGTGCCCTCCTCGGTGTCGAGGTGGGTGGGGATCACGAGGGGTTGCACAGCGCCTCCTCGACGGCGTCGATGCGGGCGGCGCCCTGAGCTCGCCAGTCGGGGGCGAGGGCGCGGAACGGTTCGAGCACACGGATCGCGTGGGCGTAGGCGGTCCAGGCGGTGAGCTCGGCGGGGGTTGGGGTGCTGGGGATGCTGCGGGGGCCCTTCGTCGTGTCGCGGTCCTCGTGTACTTCGACCACTCGTTCGTTCCTCACGACTGGCTCAGCACGTCGCCTCGGACGCGACACGCTCAGGGACCGGTAGCCGGCGAGGAAGTCGTCGAGCAGGGCGGGGGAGGTGGCTGCGAACGAACCCAGGTCGAACTCGGGCGGGCCAGCGGTTACTCGGTCGAGGTCGCCGAGCCTCACGCGGGAGCCCTTGAGGAAGAACTGGTCCGCGCTGAGATCGCCGTGGCACGTCACCGAGGGGCTGCCGCCGTAGAGGCGGGGGAGCAGTCGGCCCGTCGCGGTGCGCAGGCGGGCGCCGAGGTCGGCGTCGAGGGCGGTGAGGAGGTTGACGTTCGCCTCCAGTTGGCCGCCCATGGTGCCGCGGACGCCGTCGACGGGCGGGGGCGTCACCTGATGCAGCTGCGCCGTGATCCGCCCAGCCTCGCGCGCCGCCTCGGGGGAGGGGGAGGAGGCCAGGTCGCCGCCGTCGCACCAGTCCCACCAGGTGATGCGTGACGATTCGGGCAGGCCCGTGTTGCGCAGCCGGGCGACGGTGGGCACCTGCCGGGCGATCCGCTCGGCCGCCTCGCGGAGGTGGTTCTGCCTGTCGTGCGTGAGCCGCCCGGCGACGGGCGTCCCGTCAGGGGCGGTGGCCTTCACCACGAGTCGCCGCAGCGGGTTGTAGCGGAGGATCTGCCAGGCGTCGGTGAGGGAGTCGTCGATGTCGTCGAGGGCCTTGGCGAGCCCTGGGTCGGCCAGCACCGGCCCCCAGAACGCGGTGATGGTCCCTGGAAGGGCGCCCGCAGCGTCTCCGGTTCCCGCGCCACTGTGGTTGGCCTGCTGGGCGGGCTGCGGGGCCCCTTCGTCGTGTCGCGCTGCTCGTTCCTCGCAGGCGACACGCTCAGGGAGCGCGGTGGCTTCCACGGTCAGGGACCGGCGCTCGGCCCGGCGCCGGGCGTTGTCGAGCTTCTCCTCGCCGTCGGCGAGCACCCGCAGCCAACCCGTCGGAGCACCGTCCGCGTCCAACAGTGCGGCGGTGAGCCCGGTGCTCGGCTTGAAGCGCAGGTGCCCGGCGCGTGCGGCGCCTGTCAGCGACTCCAGCGCCTCGGGGTCGAACACCAATGCGAGCGCTACGCTGTCGACGCTCATCGCGCCACACCCGTTGGTTGAGCCTGCTCGCTCCGCGAGCTGGTCGAAACCCGGTGAGGTGACAATTCAGCTGGACTGCCCGCTTCAGGGGTTTCGACACTGCTCGCTGCGCTCGCAGGCTCAACCAGCGTGCCGGGCTCAACCAGCGTGCCGGGCTCAACCAGCGAGCCGGGCTCAACCAGCGTGCCGGGCTCAACCAGCGAGCCGGGCTCAACCAGCGACTTGCGTTGACGTTCCAACCACCCGGCGAACGGGCTGCCAGGATCGGCCAGCAACTGATCCGGCGTGCCGTCGTGCAGCACGGAGCCGTCCTCCACCCACAGCACGCGGTCCGCCGCCAGGGCCGACGGAGCGTCGTGCGTGATGCTGATCGTCGTGCGGCCCTCGGTGAGCCGGTTGATGGCGCCTCGCACCTCGGTGGCGTTGGCCGGGTCCAGCCCGGCGAGGGCCTCGTCGAGCACCACGATCGACGCGTCGCGCAGCAGCGCGCGGGCGATGGCGATGCGCTGCCGCTGGCCACCGGAGACCGTGGAGCCGCGCTCACCGACGGGGGTGTCGTAGCCCTGCGGCAGGGTATGGATCCAGGAATCGAGTTGCGCCAGGCGGCCAGCCTCGGCGACTTCCTCGTCGGTGGCGTCGAGGCGTCCGTAGCGGATGTTGTCGGCGATGGTGCCGGTGAACAGCACGCTGTCCTGCAGTACGAGCGCGACGTGGCGACGCAGGTCGGCGACCCGGATCTGCCGCAGGTCCACGCCGTCGAGGCTGACCTTGCCGATGATCGGGTCCATGCTGCGCACCAGCAGGCTCGCCAGGGTGGACTTGCCGCTGCCGGACGGGCCGACGAGCGCGACCTTCTGCCCGGCGGGAATGCGCAGCGAGAGGTGGCGGAGGGCCGGGTAGCCGTCGTAGGTGGCGGTCACGCGCTCGAGGGTGATCTCTCCGCGGACGTGCCCGAGGTCGACGGGGTTGCGCGGGTCGGCGATGTCGATGCGGGTCTCCATGAGGTCGGCGACCCGCTCGCCGGAGGCGGTGGCGCGCGCGATGCGGCCGGTGTACTTGGCCAGGTCGCGCAGCGGCTTCATCGAGGTCTTGAGGTACGTGGTGAACAGCACGAGGTCGCCGGGCGTCATCGAGCCCTGCACGACCCGCCAGCCGCCGAAGGCGATGACGACGGCGGTGGCGAGCCCCACCACGACGTCGGTCTTGCGTTCCAGGGCGGCGGCGAGGCGGCGTGACTTCACGCCCTCCTTCAGCGAGCGGTTGTTGGCGTTGCCGAAGCGTTCGCGCACCACCTGCTCGAGGCCGTAGGCCTGGACGACCTTGATCGCGCCCAGCGTCTCCTGCGCGGTGTTGGCCAGCGCGCCCTCGCCCTTGCGGGTCTTGCGGGCCGCGAGGGTGATCTTGGGGCTGCTGCGACGCGACTGCAGGAAGAACAGCCCGGCGGCGCCGAGGACGACGAGCGCCAGCAACGGGTCGAGCCAGAACATGACGCCGGTCATGACGGTGAGCGTGGCGAGGTTGGCCAGCAGCGGGAGGCCGGCGCTGACCGCAACCTCCTGGAGGCGGCCGACGTCGGCGACGAGGCGCTGCACGGTGTCGCCCGATTGGCGCGTCGAGTGGTAGGCGGCCGAGAGCCGTTGGGTGTGGTCGAAGACGTGGCCGCGCAGGCGGGTCGCGATGCGGGACCCGGCGAGCGCGAAG
>DURG01000230.1 GCA_012837465.1 Propionibacterium sp.
AAGAAGCTCAGGCCGTTGATCAACAGGGTGGGGCCGACGCCAACGGCGGCCACCATGACGCCCGCCAGTCCGGGGCCGATGAGGCGGGCGCCGTTGAACGACGTCGAGTTGAGGCCGACCGCATTGGGCAGCAGCTTGATGGGCACGACCTCGGAGACGAACGACTGTCGCGCCGGGTTGTCGAAAGCGGTGATCGCGCCGGTGAACAATGCGAAGGCGTAGACGTGCCACAACTGCACGACGTCGGTGGCCACCAGCCCCCAGAGCCCAAGGGCGCTCGCCGCGAGGGCGAGTTGGGTGATGAGCAGCACATGGCGCTTGTCGAAGCGGTCGACGACCGCGCCGCCGTACGGGGCGAGGATCGGGATGGCCAGGAACTGCAGGGCGGTGACGATGCCCAGCGCGGTGCTCGAGCCGTCGGTCAGTTCGGTCAGCACCAGCCAGTCCTGGCCGATGCGCTGGATCCAGGTGCCGAGGTTGCTGACGAGGGCACCGACGAAGAAGAAGCGGTAGTTGCGCACCGCGAAGGAGGCGAACATGCGCCAACGGGTCTGCTCAGGCATGGGACACCTCCAGCAGGAGGTCGGCGGCCTTGCGGAGCAGTTCGAGGTCCTCGGCTCCGAGGGAGTCGATGTGGGCGAGCATCCAGAGGTCGCGGTGGGCGATGGTCTCCTGGACGACGGCGGTGCCGGCGTCGGTGGGGGAGATGAGCACCTGCCGGCCGTCGCTGGGGTGTGGCTGCTTCTCGACGAGGCCGCGCTCGCACAGCGCGTTGAGGGTGCGGGTCATCGACGGCGTGCTGACGCGGTCGCACTCCGCGAGCTGGGTGGGGGTCTGGGGGCCGACGCGGTGGACGCGGGCCAACACCGAGAAGAGGTGGGGAGGTAGTTCGGAGGTGGACTCGAACCGGACGCGGCGCGCGATGCGCTGGCACGCGAGGCGGAGGTCGTTGGCGAGGGCGGGCTTGTCGAGGGGCATATCGGGCGCGCTGCCTGGCGCGATGAGTGTGGTGTCCGGCACGGGTTCCTTTCGTAGGGCCGGACGTTACCTTAGCTCATTACCTCAGCTAATCAAAATCTCAAGCATCCTCGCCTCGTCCGTCCCTCCGTCGACCCTGCGCCAACCCTGTCCGAAGGCGCCAACCCTCCTCGGAGGTGCCAGCCTTGCCGGGACGCGCACCAGCCAAAGGCGGAGGGGCCAGCCCTGTAGGGCTGGCCCCTCTTGCGAAGGTTGGCGCCTTCCCGGCGGGCCCGACGGATCGAAGGGGGCGACGACGCGGGTCGGTCGGGGGACCTAGGCGGACTCGTCCTCGACGTCCGGTGCGGGCTGGTGCGTCCAGCTCGGCGGCTCGTCGTTGCCGGCCTCCTCGTCGGCCTCGGCCATGGCGGCGGTCTCGTGCACCTTGCCCTGCGCGTGGTGCGTGGGGGCGTAGACGACGTAGAGCTGCAGGGGCTCCTGGCCGGTGTTGAGGACGTCGTGCCACGTGCCGGCAGGCACTTGGATGGACCAGCCGTCCTCGACCTCCTGCTCGTAGTCGAGCTTGTCCTTCTCCGGGCCCATGACGCACTTGCCCTTGCCGGCATCGATGCGCAGGAACTGGTCGGTCTCCGGGTGCACCTCGAGGCCGATCGACTCCCCGACGGGGATCGACATCAGGGTGACCTGGAAGTACTTGCCCGTCCACGCGACGGTGCGGTAGTTCGTGTTCTCGCGCGTGGCGGTCTCGATGTCGAAGGTGTTGGGCTTGGGCCCGTTGTCAGTGATGTTCATGTTTCCTCCTACCCCGCCAGCCTAGTCCGGCGCCGAGCCCGGAGCCGATGGTCAGCGAGAACCCACCCCTTCCGGTGGGCTCAGGGATCGCCCAAATCTAGATTCGCGCTCGTCAGGGGTCGCAAATCTAGATTTGGGAGCCGTCGCCCGGCCCAGACAGGCGTCGGGAGGGCACGTAGGCTGGTGGGATGGTCAACCCAGTCGTGCGCCTCCGCACCCTGCTCGGCAGGACGCTGCGCTCGCGGGTCGCCGGCGACGACGCCGACGAGAAGGCTGCGCTGATCTGGGGCGCCGACGGCGAGCGCTGGCACGGCCCCGACGACATCATCTGGCACCTCAACGGCGACGCCGCCATGTACGCCGGCGGCATCCGCGCGCTCCTGCTCCAAGCCCTCCACCCAGCCGCGATGGCCGGGGTCGCCGGGCACTCCGGCTACCGCTCCGATCCGTGGGGCAGGCTGCAGCGCACCTCCGAGTTCATCGCCATGACCACCTACGGGCCCATCGCATCCGCCGAGGCGCTCATCGCCCGCATCCGCGCCGTCCATGAGCGCGTCCGCGGGAAGACCGACGACGGCACGCCCTACCGCGCCTCTGACCCGCACCTGCTCGAATGGGTACACATCGCCGAGACCCAGAGCTTCCTCGCGAGCTTCCAGCAGTTCGGCGACCGCCGGCTCACGCAGCAGGAGACCGACGACTACGTCGCCCAGGCGGCCCCCGTCGGCGAGATGCTGGGCGCCATCGACCTGCCGCGCACCGAGGCCGAACTGCTCGCTGCCATCGATAAGTACCGTCCCGAGCTGCGGGCTTCGAAGGCCGCGCTCGACACCGTTGACTTCCTGCTGCGCCAACCGCCCATCCCCTGGCCGGCCCGCCCCGGCTACTGGATGCTCGCCGCCGGCGCCATCGCGACGCTGCCTGCGTGGGCCCGCCGCGAACTGCGCCTACCTGCGGGCCGTTGGTTCGACGTGCTCGTCGGCCGTCCGCTGGGGTGGCTCTCGACGACGATCGTTCGCTGGGCGCTCAAGCCCGAGCAGCGCCGCGACCGCGCAGGCGCGCCCCAGCGCGCCTGACGTCGCCTCGGGAGGCCCAAAGGGGGTAGTCAGTCGGGAGGCGGCGGCGTAACGTGGCTGGCCCAAGGGAGGTCCACGACATGACACCGAAGGCATGGAGCGCCAAGCGCGAGCGTCAGTACGAGCACATCAAAGAGGGTCTCGAGGAACGTGGCGAGGACGAGGAGACGGCCGAGGAGATCGCCGCCCGCACCGTCAACAAGGTGCGCGCCCAGGAGGGTGAGGCCGAGGAGTCGAGCAAACTGTCACGCGAGGACATCTCGCCCAGCCGACGCGGCGGCCTGCGCTCGCACAAGGGAGCGGGTGGCCGCACGCGGGACCAGCTCTACGAAGAGGCCAAGCGCAAGAACATCGAGGGGCGCTCAAAGATGAACAAGGCCGAGCTGGAGAAGGCCGTCGACGCCGATTGATGGATCCAGGCTGAGCCTCAATCCACCTGTGCGTGCAGCAGCCGAGGTCACTTCAGGGTCCCGAGTGCCGATGGAAAGGCCCTGTACGCGTTGCCAAGCGTTGTTGTCCCTCGATACACCTCGCGGAATGCCGTGTCGGGGGTCGCTGTGGGCGGCCGCGAGGCACTCGGGACCCGGTACCTGGCCACCGCTTTCGGTGGCTTAGCTTGGATCCACTGGGGTGCCAGATCGGCTGCGGGGGCCCTTCGTCGTGCCTGGCTTGTTCCTCGCGGGGCACGCTCAGGGACCGGTTTCGGCTGCGGGGGCCCTTCGTCGTGCCCGGCTCGTTCCTCGCGGGGCACGCTCAGGGACCGGTTTCGGCTGCGGCTGTCAGGCGTCGCGGACGTCGGAGAGGACCTTTTCGCCGAAGTCGGCGCGGTTCAGCAGCGTCAGGATCTGGCCTGCGGCCTTCTCTGGCGAACTCAGCTGCCCCTGGTCCTTGAGCGCCTGGAACCTGTCCCGCGACGGGAAGTCCGAGCCGCGGATCAGTTCCTGCATGCCGGTGTCCACCACGCCCGGCGCGATCGACGCGACGCGCACGCCGTCGAGCCCCTCTGCGGCGAGTGTCGCCGCGTGCATGTCGATGGCGGCCTTCGTGGCGCAGTAGGTGCTCCACGTCTCGGACGGGCGACGGCCGGCGCCGCTCGAGATGTGCACGATGCGCAGCGGTACCCCGGCGGGGCGGTCGCGGACGACTGCATCGGTGAGCATCAGGGGCGCCGTGACGTTGAGGTTGACCGCCTGCTCGATGGCCGCGGCGTCCTGCTTGCCGATGAACCCGATCGGGCCGACCGTGCCGGCGTTGTTGATGAGGATGAGGTCGGTGGCGTCGGCGAGGAACTCGCCCAGGGCCCCGGACCCGAGCCAGGCGTCGAGCGCCTGCGGTGACCCGAGGTCGACCTCTGCGCCGCCCGAGCGCGAGATGCCCAGCACCTCCCAACCGTCGGCCTCCAGTTGCGTGGCGAGCGCGGCGCCGAGGCCCTTGCTGTGGCCGGTGACGATTGCCTTCTTCATGTTTCTCCTTGTCAGCGGCGTACGCCGCGATCCACGGGGGTGAGGGTGGTGACGAGTTGGCGGGCCACGTCGAGGACGAGGTGGTCGCGGCCGTGCGCACCGATGATCTGCACGGCGAGCGGCAGGCCCTCCGTGGACAGGCCGAGCGGCACGCTGGCGGCAGGGTTCCCGGCCATGTTCCAGAACGAGGTGTAGCTGACCACGGAGGTGGAGGTGCGCTGCGACGTGAGCGTGTCCTTGTCGTGCAGGATCGGCGTCGTCGGCGGCAACTGGGGCGTGACCGGCGTGACCAGCACGTCGAGGTGTTGGAAGACCCGCCGCATCGCGGCCTCGATCCGATCCGTGGTGCGCAATGAGCGCTGGAGCGCGAACCGGGGCAGCCTGCGGGCGAGCCCCTCGACCTGGCCGGAGCGCTGTTCGAGCAGTTCGGGGTGCTCCATGCGCTTGACCTCGGCGTCGATCCCCAGCCAGCACTGGGCGAGGAAGGCCGTCGGTGAAGCGCCGTAGCGCAGGGTGCCGCGGTGGACGTCGTGGCCGGCTGTGGCCAGCAACCGGGCCGCGTGCTCCACCGCTTGCGCCAGTTCCGGATCCGGCGTGAACCCAGGCACGGATGCCTGCAGGGTCCACCCCACCCGGAGACGATCGGGCGTGGGTGAAGTGGGTGTCGACGGCGGGCCGATGAGGTCGAGGAGCAGCGCCACGTCGTCGACGTCGCGGGCGAGGGGGCCGTACGTGCCGAGCTTGAACCACAGGTCAGGCAGTGGGGCGGTGGGGACGAGCCCGCGGGTGGGCTTGATGCCGACGAGGCCGGTCCAGGCGGCGGGGATGCGGACGGATCCGCCGCCGTCGCCGCCGAGCGCCACGGGCACCATGCCGGTGGCGACGGCCACCGCAGAACCGCCGGACGAGCCGCCGGGGCTGCGTTCGCCGTCGAACGGGTTGCGGGTGGCACCCCAGGGGCCGTCGGTGAACGGGACCTGGCCGAACTCGGGCATGTGGGTCTTGCCGACGATGACCGCCCCGGCCCGCTTCAGGCGGGCGACGACCTCGGAGTCCTCCGGGGCCGGCGTCGTGTTGGCGCGGGTGCCGAGGGTGGTGATCATGCCGGCCACCGCCATCTCCTCCTTGATGGCCACGGGCACGCCGAACAGTGGCAGGTGACCGCGCTCGTGGGAGGGGACGGCGTCGAGGCGGGCCGCGTCGACGCGGGCGTCCTCCGTGCGGAGGTGGGAGAAGGCCTGGTAGTACGAATCGAGGCGATCGATCCGGTCGAAAACGCGGGCCAGATGGGCCTCCACGGTGGATTCGCCTCGGCGGAGGGCGTCGGCGAGCTGGCGGGCGCTGAGGTCGAGGAGGTCCATGCAGCAACGCTACCCGCTGGCGTGGATCTCAGCCTCGGGGAGATATCGATGCGTAGCCGGGGGTCAGATGTGGACGCTCCACACCTGACGTCCGAATGCGCATCGTTGTTTTTGAGCGGGTTAGGATCGTCCGCATGGCTCGACTCGACGCTTGGCTCTGGGCGGTGCGCATCTACAAGACGCGGTCACTGGCCACCACCGCCGTGCGCGGCGGGCACGTGCGGGTCAACGACCTGTTGCCCAAGGCGTCGCAGCAGGTGGTGCCCGGGCAGGTGATCCGCGTGCGCAAGGACCAGGACGAGAAGATCATCGAGGTGGTCGACGAGACGATGGCCAAGCGTGTCAGTGCACCGCTGGCGCAGGCGGCCTACATCGACCGCACGCCCGAGAAACCGCCGCCCATCCCCGAGATGGTGGGCCGGGTCGCGGTGCGGGATCGCGGCGCCGGGCGGCCGACGAAGCGCGAGCGCCGGGCAATCGAGAGGCTCCGCGGTCACTGACCCTCTGCTCCGGAGCGCACAGCTGAGAGCTTGGTCCCTGAGCGTGCCCCGCGACGAAGGAGCCGGGCACGACGAAGGGCCCCCGCAGCCGATCTGACACATCGGCCATAGCTTGGTCGCCGTGGGGAAGGGGTCGGGTCCCCGCCCGAAGGCCCCCATCGGACCCTGTGGCAAGCAAGCCGTGGTCAAGCTGTCAGACACGCTGCGGGGGCCCTTCGTCGCCGCGCGGGGCGCGACGCTCAGGGACCGAGACGGGCACTCCGCCCAGCCGCCAGCGGTTACTCGCCGGCGAGGAGCGCCTGCTCGGCCTCCTTGGTCCAGATGCCGTTGTTGAGCTTCTCGGCGACGTGCGGGAGCTTCTCCGGCATGTCCACCAGGCGGGTGAGCTCGAGGTCGTGGAGCATCGGGAAGACCATGATCTTGCCACCGCTGGTGCGGTTGATCACCGAGTCGATCGCGTCGCGGAAGCCCTTCATGCCGGTGACCGCATCGAGCGAGATGTGGGTGTCGATGACGCCCTCCTCGATCTTGCGGAGCACGGTGCGCATGTCCGAGACGTCCGAGCCGGAGGTGCCCAGCATGAAGATGCGGCGCTCGACGATGCCCTGCAGGTCGAACTCGCCCAGCGTGCCCGCCGGAATGCCGGCGAACGCGTTGAGGATGGCGCCCTCACCGGCGAGGTCGACGGCCTGCGCGACCAGCGGGGCCACCGGGACCATGCACGAGATGTGGGTGAAGCCGGGCTTGAGTTCCTCGTCGCCGGTGTTGACGTAGGTGACGGGGACGCCGCGCTCCTCGGCGATGGGGTCGACGGTCTTGGCCAGGTGTGCCAGGCGGTCGCTGGAGAGGTCCGTGCCGGTGACCTTGAGGTCGGCGAAGCCGGAGGTGACGGCGCGGATGGTGTGCATCATGCCCATGGGGCCGGCGGCGCCGATGATCGCGACGTCGTCGCCGTCGCGCAGTTCACCGGTGGCGGGCACCCAGGCGTAGCCGTCGGCCGGGTCGTCGCCGGTGGTGCCGACGAAGCGGATGAAGTCGTAGTGCACGCGGCCGATGTCGATGCCGACCTTGCGGCCGATCTCCTTGCCACCCAGCACGATGCAGTAGGTGGCGCGGGTGCCGAGCAGCGCGGCGGTGGCCTCGAAGACCTCGGGATCTGCGCCGTAGTAGATGATGTCGTCGAACACCTGGCCCTCGAGCGAGGCGATCTCGCCCGGCGCGACCTGCACGGTCTCAGCCGGGGCATGCGCCGAGGTGAGGGCGTCCAGGCCGTTCGCGTCGCCGTCGGTGATGACGAGCAGGCGGCCACCCTCCTTGAGGTGGTCGCGCTCCTTCCAGGCGTAGGAGCCCTCGACGGTGGCCCACGGCTCGATGAGGCCCACGGCGGCGGCGGACGGGCCGTCGGTCACGTGGATGAGGAACTCCTCGCCGTCGGGTGAGACGACGCAGCGCTCGTCGACGAGGGCGTACTCCTGCAGCGCGCCGTCGAAGTTGTAGCCGAACGCGGCGTTCGACTTCGGCGTGCGCAGATGCTTCCAGTCGGCCTGCACGAGGAGACGGTCGCCGACCTTGAAGTGGGTGACCTTGTCTCCGGCCTTGACGACGCGGACGACGGGCTCGTGGCCGGGGACGACGGGCTGCGAGCCGGGCTTGTACGAGGGGATCTCGGGCAGGGCATCGAGGTCGATGCCGCTGATGACCTCCGCCTTGCGCGGGTGGGAGTCGAAGGCGTGGAGGAGCTTGGTGTCGGAGAAGCAGATGCCGCAGGCCTCCACCTGGAGGAGCATCTGGAACGGGCCGACCTCGTCGACCGGCTTCTCGGTGTTGTGCACGATCTCGTCGACGCCGACGATCTGGATCGCGTGCTGAGTTGCGGGGATCTGGGTCACGGGGACACCCTTTCTCTGAGTGTTGCACCTCCAATCTAGGCCGCGGGACGGCGAAAGGGCAGCGGTCCCGGCACAACTGGGCATTTGCCCACCCCGGTGTGGGTTGAGCCTGCGACGATAGGAATAGCGTCGGAACCGGGTGGGTTGGCAATGGTCTGTTTTCCGGTTCGGCGGGTTTCGACACGACCGCGCGGCTCGTTCCTCGCAGGCGGTCGGCTCAACCAGCGAAAGGAGGCGACATGCTGACGCCCACTCCGAACGACCTCGACCTCGTCGTGCGCGCCGCCTGGCTCTATTACGAGGACGGGTTGACGCAGGCGCAGGTCGCCAAGCGGCTGTTCGTCTCCCGGCAGACCGTGGGCCGACTGCTGGAGGCCGCCCGGCAGCGCGGGATCGTGCGGATCGAGATGGACTCGCAGTACCTCGCCGCGATGGAACTCGCCACGCGGCTCAAGGAGGTCACCCACCTCAGCGATGTCATCGTCGTGCCCACCGCCGAGGGCAAGCTCTCCCGCGAACGCACCAACGAACGGGTCGCCGCGGCGCTGGCCGCCTACGCCCGCCGACACCTCCACCCCGGCGCCGTCGTCGGCGTCTCCTGGGGCGACTCCGTTGCCCGGGCCCTCGTCGAACTCTCCGAGGAGTCGATCGACGGCGTGCAGTTCGTCGCCTGCGCCGGCGAGCTGAGCGCCATCGACGAGGTGCTCACCCGGTCACCGGCCGTGCTGCGCCGGCTCCGCACCGTGCCCGCGCCGCTGCTCGTCTCGAGCGCCTCGATGGCCCAGGCCCTCGCGCAGGAGGACGCCGTCCGCGAGGTGCTCGACCTCGCCCGCTCGGCCGTCGTGACCCTGACCGGCATGGGGTCGGCGACCCCGAGGGGCTCCGCCGTGCTGGCCGGGGTGACGACCGACGAGGAGGTCGCCGAGTTCGCTTCCCGTGGGGCAGTCGGCGACATGTTGGGCGAGTGGTACGACGCGGACGGCCGGGTGGTCGAGACCAGTTGGTCGGAGCGACGCGTCGGCGTCGGCCTCGACGAGTTGCGTGGGATGAGCAATGTGGTGGGGGTCGCCGGGGGAGTGGAGAAGGTCGCCGCGATCCGGGGTGCGATCCGCGGCGGGCTGATCGACGCGTTGGTCACCGACGAGCCGACGGCCCAAGCCCTCCTCGGTCCCTGAGCGTTCGCCAGCGAGCTTGCGAGCCAGCGAACGACGTGATCCCTGAGCGTTCGCCAGCGAGCTTGCGAGCCAGCGAACGACGAAGGGCCCCCGCAGCTGATCTGACACTTTGACCACAGCGGCTCAGGCGTCACAAGGGCTGCGGGGCCCCTTCGTCGTGCCCGGCTCCTTTGTCGCGGGGTACGCTCAGGGAGCGATTATCGCAGCGGGACGAAGCTGAACATGCCGGCGGCCGCGCTGCGGGTTAGCCTCCCGTCGGATTCCTTCTGCACGATGGTGATGCGTTGCGCGGCGGGCAGCACCATGCGGCCCCCTGGCGCCAGTTGTTCCTCCAACTCGGCGGGGATGCGGCCGCCGTCGGCGGAGACCAGGATGCGGTCGAACGGTGCCTCGCCCGGGAGCCCCAGCACGCCGTCCTCGGCGAGTTCGAAGCGCGCCCACGGGAACCGCTCGTCCATGTGTTGGCGTCCCATCTCGACCAGTTCGGGCACCACGTCGACCCCGATCACCGTGCCGCTCTCGCCCACCAGGTAGGCCAGCAGCGCGGTGGTCCAGCCGGAGCCGCTGCCCACGTCGAGCACCTTGTGGCCCGGCTGCGCGTCGAGGTGCTCCAGCATGTAGCGCACGGTGTATGGCTGGGAGTTCGTGGCGTCGTGGCCGATGGCCAGCGCCCGGTCCAGGTCGGCGTACGGCCTCACCTTGGGCGGGAGGAAGTCTGCCCGCGCCACCACATCGAATGCGTCGTCGAGCCTGGCCATACTCCAGTGTGCCCCCTTCGGCGTTCGCAGCGGTGCGGTCAGCCGGATTTGCTGGGGCGGAGTGTCCCTCGATACGCCGATGGGAAGGCCAGCAGCCAGTCACGTGTGACTGATCTGCAGGGCCTTCCCATCGGCACTCGGGACCCAGAGCTCAGCGGATTTTTCCCATCGGCACTCGGGACCCGGGGGTCAGCCCTCGGCGCCGTCCTCGACGACCTCGGACTTGATCTCACGCTGCGAACCGGAGTGGGCGACGGAGATCTTGCGCGGCTTGGACTCCTCGGCGACCGGCAGTGTCACGGTGAGCACGCCGTCGGTGTAGTCGGCCTCGATCTTGCTGGCATCGATGCCGGGGCCCAGCGACAGCTGGCGGGCGAACGTGCCGGTGGCGCGCTCGCGGGCGAGCCACTGGGTGTCCTCGTCGGCCTTGACCTTGCGCTCGGCGCGGATGGTGAGCGTGCGGTCGTCGATGTCGATGTCGATGCTCGACGGGTCGACGCCGGGGAGGTCGATCTCGGCGACGAAGTGGTCACCGGTGCGGTAGAGGTCCATGTTCATTCCGGGCTGCGAGGAGCGGGCCTCGAACAGGCGCTCCATGTCACGGAACGGATCAAAGGTGCGAGCCATGTGCTTTCCTTTCGCTTGGCAAGTGGGGTTGAGCCTTATGGACTCAACTTTAATCCGGAGCGTCGGAAAGTCAAGTCAGAGTTGAGCGTGCCTGGCTCAACTTGCTTTCGCCCGGCGCGAACACGGCTGGCGGGACGGTGCGACGACGAGCCTGGGCCGGGGTAATCTCGCCGTCGTGATCGATCCGGGGGCGGCGCCATGAGCCTCGCGCACAGGCTGCGCGGGATCTTCGCCGACACCCGCCCTCTCCGGACGCCGGACTTCCGTCGCCTCTGGACGGCCAACATCGTCACCGTCATCGGCGCGCAACTCACCGTCGTCGCCGTCCCCGCACAGATCTACTCCATCACCGGCTCGTCCGGCATGGTGGGCCTCACCGGCATCTTCGGGCTGGTGCCGCTGGTGGTGTTCGGCCTCTGGGGCGGTGCGCTCGCCGACCACATGGACCGCCGGGTCCTGCTCGAGATCACGACGATCGGCCTGGTCGTCACCTCCGCGCTCTTCTGGCTCCAGGCGCTGCTGGGGCTCGACAACGTCTGGATACTGCTCGTGCTCTTCGCGGTGCAGCAGGCATTCTTCGCGGTCAATCAACCCACGCGGGTGGCGATCCTCCCCAAGCTCCTCCCCGACGAGCAGCTACCCGCCGCGAACGCGCTCAACATGACGGTGATGTCGGCCGGCGCGATCGCCGGGCCCCTCGTCGGCGGCGCCCTCATTCCGGTGCTCGGCTATTCGTGGCTCTACTTCGCCGACACCCTCACCCTCTTCGCCACCCTCTACGCCGTGTGGCGGTTGCCGTCGCTGCCGGTCGACAACCCGCAGGGCAGCCCCGGCCTCAAGTCGGTCATCGACGGGCTGGTGTATCTCGGCGCGCACAAGATCGTCCTGCTGAGCTTCGTCGTCGACCTCATCGCCATGGTCTTCGGCATGCCCCGCGCACTTTTCCCGGAGATGGCGCACGCATCCTTCGGTGGGCCGGCCGACGGCGGGTTGGAGTTCGCGCTCCTGTTCGCCGCCATGCCCGCCGGCGCCGTCCTCGGTGGCGTGTTCGGCGGTTGGGTCTCGAGGGTATCGCGGCAGGGCGCAGCCGTGCTCTGGGCGATCGCCGTCTGGGGCGGGGCGATGGCGGTGATGGGCCTCGCCGTCGGGTTGGCGCCCTGGGCCACCGGCGCCATGCTCGGCCTTGCGCTCGCCATGCTCGTGCTGGGCGGCGCGGCGGACATGGCGTCGGCCGCCTTCCGCCAGTCGATCCTGCTCGCCGCCACCGACGACGCCGTCCGCGGCCGGCTCCAGGGCGTGTTCATCGTCGTCGTCGCGGGCGGACCGCGCATCGCCGACGTCATCCACGGCGGCGCCGCGGAGGTCGTCGGCCCAGCCTGGGCGACTGGCGGCGGAGGGGTGTTGGTGCTCGTCGGCATCGCCATAGCAGCCCTGGTCTTCCCCGCGTTCAGGGGCTACCGGATCGGTGCAGAGCGCCCATGAGATCCTTAAACCGTCCAGTAGTCGGTTCGCGTGGCGAAATTCCCACAGCCAAGGCAGAATGGGAGCGGAATGCCACCATTACAAAGGAGTACTAGTGTCCCGCATCCGTAACGCCAAACTTCGCAACAAGGTCATGTCAGCGGAAGAGGCTGTCCAATTCGTCCACAACGGCGACAAGGTGGGTATGTCGGGATTCACCGGCGCCGCCTATCCGAAGGCCATGCCGACTGCGATCGCCAACCACGCCATCGACGCGCACGCGCGTGGCGAAGAGTACAAGATCGACCTGTTCACCGGCGCCTCCACCGCTCCTGACTGCGACGGCGTGCTGACCGATGCGAACGCCATTCGCTACCGTCGCCCCTACCAGTCGGATCCGGCGATGCGCAACGCCATCAACGCCGGCGACATGCTGTACGTCGACGTGCACCTCTCGCACTCCGCACGCCAGGTGGCAGACGGCTTCCACGGCAAGCTCGACGTGGCCATCGTCGAGGCCACCGCGATCACGGAGGACGGGCACCTGATCCCGTCGTCCGGTGTCGGCAACAACGTCGAGTACCTCGACCTCGCCGACCGCATCATCATCGAGGTCAACGACTGGCAGTCCGAGGACCTCGAGGGCATGGCCGACATCTACCGGGTGAAGAAGGGCGAGCCCATCCCGATCACGTCGACCGGCCAGCGCATCGGCAACACCTACATCGACATCGACGTCGAGAAGGTCGTCGCCGTCGTCAAGACCGACCTGCCGGACCGCAACGCCCCCTTCAAGCCGATCGACGACGTCTCCCGCCAGATCGCCGGCCACTTCCTCGACTTCCTCGAGGGCGAGGTCAAGGCCGGGCGCCTCACCTATGACGGCTACGTCATGCAGTCGGGCGTCGGCAACGTGCCCAACGCCGTCATGGCAGGCCTGCTCGATTCGAAGTTCACCAACGTCCAGGCCTACACCGAGGTCATCCAGGACGGCATGGTCGACCTGATCGACGCCGGCAAGATGTCGGTCGCCTCGGCCACCTCGTTCTCGCTGTCGCCGGAGTACGCGGAGAAGATGAACGCGGACGCCAAGCGCTACCGCGAGTTCATCATCACCCGCCCGCTGCAGGTGTCGAACCACCCCGAGGTCATCCGTCGCGTTGGCCTCATCGCCACCAACGGCCTCATCGAGGCCGACATCTACGGCAACGTGAACTCCACCAACGTGTCCGGCTCGCGGATCATGAACGGCATCGGCGGCTCGGGCGACTTCACGCGCAACGCGTGGATCTCCAGCTTCATCACGCCGTCGGTGGCCAAGAATGGGGCGATCTCCGCGATCGTGCCGTTCGCCACCCACATCGACCACACCGAGCACGACGCCATGGTCATCATCAGCGAGTACGGCTACGCCGACCTCCGCGGCCTGGCCCCGCGCCAGCGCTCGGCCAAGATGATCGAGATCGCGCACCCGGATTACCGTCCGCTGCTCGAGGAGTACGTGAAGCGCGCTGAGGCCCCCGGCAAGCCGCTGCACACCCCGCACGACCTGGCCACGGCGTTCTCGTTCCACCAGAACCTCGCCGAGACCGGCTCGATGAAGGGCTGACCGAACGCTCCGTTGCCTGCCCGGCGCCACGTGCGCCGGGCAGGTTTCTTTTTCCGGCGCAACGCGTGGGGGATCAGCCCGAATGACGCGGAGCCTGGCCGGGGAGACCTGCCGGCGCGGCGCCGAAGGTCGCCTCGTGCCAACGGATGTACCCCTGCACCGCGGTGGGCAACGTGGCGAACACGTGGCTCGGCCCCACCTTCTCAAGGAAGCCGATGTGCTCCAACTGGTCGCGCGTCTCCTGCTTCACCCGCGCCATCGCGAACGTGATGCCGGCGGCCTCGAGGTTCTCGCGCAGCAGTTCCAAGGTGTCGACGGCGGTGAGGTCCCATTCGGTGTTCGCCTCGGCGTTGAGCAGGAACCAGTGGACGGGTTGCTCCGCCGTCTCGACTGCGTGCTGCGCGCGGTTCAGGAAGTTCTCCGCGTTGGCGAAGAACAGGGGCGAGTCGTAGCGGTAGACCACCAGGCCGGGCACCTGGAGTGCGCCCGGGTAGTCCTCCACGTCATGCATGCCGGCGACGCCCGGCACGTAGCCGAGCACGCCATCGTGGGGATGGGAGATGCGGCGGATGAGGTCGAGGATGGACAGCGCAATGGCGATGCCGATGCCGATGAGGATGTCGAAGGCGAGGACGCCCGCCACCGTGATGACGGTGAGGACAATCTCGCTGCGTCGGAAGTGTGCGATGCGCTTGATCTCCGCGGTGTCGACGAGTCGCGTGGCCGCATAGATGACCAGCGCGCCGAGCCCCGCCGTCGGGAAGGTCGCCAGCACCGGGCCGGCGAACAGGAGCACGGCCACCACGCAGAGCAGTGCCACGAGGGAATGGAGCTGGGTGCGCGAGCCTGCGGAGTCGCCGAGCACGGTGCGGGAGCTGCTGGAGGACACGGGGAAGCCCTGGAGGAAGCCGGTGGCCACGTTGGCGGCGCCGAGCGCGAGGAGTTCCTGTGAGGCGTCGATGCTCTCTCGGCGCTTGGCCGCGAAGGCGCGGCCGGTGAGCACGTTGTCGGAGTAGCCCACCACCGCGATGCCGACGGCGAAGGGCAGCAGCGCCCAGATCGAGATGTCGCCCAGGGCAGGCACCCGCGGGGCGGGGAGTCCGGTGGGGACGCTGCCGATGGTCTCGAGGCCGAATCGTTGGAGGTTGAAGAGGGCGACGGCGGCGGCGCCGAGGAGGAGCACGATCAGCGGGCTCGGCCATTTCGGGATGAGCCGGCGCCCGAGGAACAGCAGCACCAGCAGCCCGAGCGAGAGGGCCGCCGTCGGGAGGTGCGCCTGCGGGAGTTGGGTGAGGAACGACCAGACCTCGAGGAGGGGGTGGCCGCCGTCGAGGTCCAGCTTGGTCACCTTGCCGAGTTGGCTGACGATCATCAGGAGGCCGATGCCCGTCATGTAGCCCACGAGCACGGGGCGCGACAGCAGCGCGGCGAGGAAGCCGAGCCGCAACACCCAGCCGGCGAGGCAGACGATGCCCACCGCGATGGCGAAGATGGCCGCCACCTCCGCGTGCCGCTCCGCGCCCACGGCGCCGACCAGCGCGCCGACGCCGGCAGCCGTCATCAGCGCCGTCGAGGCCTCGGGGCCGATGGAGAGTTGGCGGGAGGAGCCGAGGATGGCGTAGAGGAGCAGCGGCAGGAGGATCGCCCACAGGCCGACGACCGAAGGCAGGCCCACGATGACGGCGTAGGCCATGACCTGCGGGACGAGGTAGGCGGCGACGGTGATGCCGGCCACGAGGTCGCCGCGGAGCCACGGCCGCTCGTAGCGGCGCAGCACGGCGACTCCGGGGAGGTAGCGCTCCCAGCCTCGTCGCCGGTCGTTCATCTTCCGAATTTACCGGTGATCGTTGCCCTCGGCGGGAAAAGAAGGCCCGCCGAGGTTGGTCACTCGAGCAAGCTCGATTGGAATGAAGACCAACCCCGGCGGTTCGAGCCACTCTACCCTGCGTGCATGGATTCACGAAGGCGGGGGTGGCGCCACTCCCGGTAGCGGGCGACGAGCTCGTAGACCATGGTGCCGAACTTCCAGCGCCAACGCTCCAGCGGTCTGTAGTCGACGGCGGGGGCCAGCTTGGCGGCCAGTTCCGGGTGCAGGCGGGTGAGGAACTGGCGGGCGCGCCAGGCGTGCATGGGATCGGAAACCAGCCGGAGGACGTCGTGGTGCTCCACGAGCGGGGCGGTGAACTCGAGGTTCTGCCACGTGCTGAGGGCCTCTTCCTCGAGGATGATGAGGTCGCCGGGGATGCCACGGGCGCGGGCATATGCGGCCATGGCCGAGGCCTCGCTGACGCCGGTCTTCGCCGTCGTGCCGGTGAACACGACCACCTTCACCCGCTGGTTCATGGTGCGGGCGGCGATGTCGACGCGCCACTTCTGCAGGGGGTGGAGTGATCCGTCTGGATGGGTGGGGCAGCCGAGCACGATGATGGCCTCGGTGGAGTACTCGTCGTGTTGGGGGTTGCCGTAGTCCTGCTGGCTCGCGAGGCCGTGGGCGATCTCCGGCGCCGCGGCGACGACGGCCGCGACCCTCAGTGCGTTGCTGAGCCAACTCATGGGGCCAGCCTATGCCGCTGGTCGGGCCCCGAGTGCCTCGCTTGACCGTGCGG